>NZ_VOYM01000010.1:0-61807 GCF_013420285.1 Acinetobacter sp. YH01019 | reverse complement strand
AAGTCATTTGAATGATTTCTTCTTGGTCTACGTGTCATAAAATACTCCATATATTGATGTTTATAACATCATTTGGGGAGCAAAATATCACTTATAAGTGTTGTTCAAATTTCCTGATCCACCTCTGAATTCCCATAGAACGCGCTGTACTAACTGCTTTGGTACGTTTAGTAACCGATAACTTACGGTATATGTGCTTTATATGACTCTCAACGGTATATCTAGAAACAAAAAGTTGTTCCGCAATTTCACGATTACTTAACCCTTGGGCAACTAAACACAAAATTTCTTTTTCGCGATTGGTCAATATTGATGACTCAGCGCCTTCAACGATCTCTTGTTCAGGTGCAGGTTCTTCCGTTTCAGAAATTTGTTTTAATATTTCTCTGGCAATAAAAGGATCAATTGGTGCACCACCACGTAAAATGCTGCGAATCGACAATAGAACTTCTGCATCATCTCGTTCTTTCAGCACATAACCCGTTGCACCAGCTTTAATCGCTGAGAATAGGCTCTCCTGCGTACTCCATGCAGAAATCACCAAAATCATGGTATTGCCTTCTAAGGAGCGGATTTTTTCAATAATTTCAACTCCATTTCCATCAGGTAACCCCAAGTCAACCAATGCGAGGGAAATAGGATGAGTATCAATAATTTCGATGGATTCTTTTACATTTTTAGCAAAGAGTAACTCGTCATGTTTATATCCCAGTTCAGTTAAAATTTGACGTAATCGCAACTGGATAATTTCTTCATCTTAAACAACAAGCACTGGGACGGGTAATATTACTTCTGGTGTCATGGCTTATTTCCCCTAAAAATGAAATGTCTTTTACATTATCTTGGTTTATCCCTACAGAATATCCCTATAATTAAGTAAATTTCTTATTTTTATAGATTTATTTTCCCCTCTTTGGGATTTTAGCTTGTTTTATAGTTCTAATAGATACTAGTTAATGCTTATTTTTCAAACAATAGAGTACTGCCAAAGAATATGCAACAGTACTCAGGCGAATTCATCTAGTTAAACTTTAACTCGCATATTGTTTTTTAAGATATTGAACAATTTTTTCAGATTCGAATAGTTCGATACCTGTGTTTGGATCTTTCAAATATGGAACTTGAATATTATCCCCCATAATTTTAAGTACTTGCTCACGCTTACCGCCTTTTAAGGGGGTGTATTTACCAGGCTTTAGGCGCAGTGCCGCCAATCCTTGATCCTGCCAGCGTTCTTTAGCCACATTATGAAACTTATGTGCCAGTTCTAATTCCGCAAGCACACTACGGACAATTCGTGTATATGGGCTTGCTTCAAAGCCCCACAATTCAAGCAATTGTGCTGGTGCATCTCGATGAATTACTTTTCGGTTAATCCAAACACCTTGCGCACCATTAATTAACGTTCCTGCATAAGCCACATAAGGTATTTTTGGGTAATGTGCATATTTAGAAGGGGTTTTCCCTGTTTTACCGTAATGTTTAAACAGGTGATGTATGATTTGTTGAGATTCATACAGTTTCTCCCCTGTATTTTCATCAACCAAGAAAGGAAATTGCTGTTTACCACCTAATTTCTGTGTATCTAAGCGATATTTTTTTGCACCTTTAGGACATGGATATACTTCATAGTCCAAATTTAAGGTTGTCAATACTTCACGTACACGACGGCAATATGGTGAACCTTCAAATTCATAAAGTTTCAGTGCTTTTTCTGGCTGTTTTGGATATGGTGTACCTGATGTACCACGACCACCCTCTGCAACGCCTGAAAGGAGTGCTTGAGCCACTTTTATTTGGTGCATTAACATAATTATTCCTTTCTTATTTTACTTAATCTTTTATGGCATCAACCAAGTGAACTCAATTGATGCTGTGTGAAATTGTTTATATCAGCTTAATTTTATAAGTCCACCAATGATTCTTTGGCAATCACAATTCCGTTATTATCTGCATAGACATATTGACCCGATTGGATTGTCACGCCCCCAAAACTGAGTTCAATATTCGTTTCACCCACACCTTGACGGTTGCTCTTACGAGGTATTGCAGCTAGGGCCTGTACACCTAAATCAAGTTCAGCAATTGCATCAACGTCTCGTACGCAGCCGTATATAATCACACCATTCCAATGATTCTTCACTGCAGATTCAGCAATCATATCGCCCATTAAGGCACAGCGCATTGACGCACCGCCATCTACAACGAGGACCTTACCTGTGCCATCAGTCGCCAAAAGTTCTTTTACACGGGAGTTGTCTTCAAAACATTTAACCGTCACAACCTGACCGCCAAAACTTTTACGTGCACCATAACTTTGGAAAAATTTACCATCTAAAGATGGAGTCACCACTTGAATATCTTTTTCTGGATGATCATCAAGCAAATCACACGTTACAAATGGAGCTGTAGCCACGTTTTTCCCCTCATTTCATTTTTAGTATGCGTAAATTATCATAGATCTCAAATTTTTCGGTCTGAGTTTGTGCTGCCTCGACCATAGTATGAGCCACTTGCGCTGCTGTCACTGGCTTAAGTTTAAAAGTATCTGGTACCAAATGCGAAAAACGTGAATACAATTTCTGTGTGGCTTGCTCTGCTGGTCGTGACTCATCTCTATCACCCAACAATAATGAGGGTCTTAATATGGCTAGTTGAGCTAATTTTAGACTTTTTAGATAATATTCTAGCTCACCTTTTACCCGATTATAAAAGAATAAAGAGTGAGGATTCGCTCCTGTTGCACTCACAATAATCAGCCCTGTTTCACTGTGTTCCAACAATTCAGCTAAATGTGCATTGATTTTAAAATCGATCGCATAAAAACAATCTTTAGAACCCGCTTTTTTTATGGTTGTACCTAGGCTACTAAAAGCATGTGTATAGTCCAGTACATCTTCTTTGGTTAATAATAAAAAATCTTCCAGTACCAATTGCTGTACTTTGGCGAGTCGTGTAAGTTCCTCATCTCGCCTACGAACTACTGCTGTTATATTCTTACAAGTTTCATTTTGGCTTAACTGACGGATCAGTTCACGGCCAACCAATCCTGTTGCACCGATCACGATCGCATTTTCAATACACTTAGTCATTTTTCATACAAACTCAATGGCTTTGGACTAATCTAACGTTTTCTTTGAAATTTTTCTGCATCAAAAATGTTGTCAAAGCATGTCAAGACTTGACTTAAGCGCTCACTTTAATCACAATATGGCACTTGTTTACGGGCTGGTGATAGTTCTTCTGGAGTTGGTTTTCAGTTGTAATTTCAGCCCGCCCAGACCATCAATTTCAAGGAGTGCACGAGTGGCAAACTCTGCTCAAGCAAAAAAACGTGCTCGTCAAAACGTTAAAGCACGTCAACACAACGCAAGCTTACGTTCTATGGTACGTACTTATCTTAAACGCACAGTAGCTGCTATTGCTGCTGGTGATTACGCTGTCGCTTCAGAAGCTTACAAAAAAGCTGTACCTGTAATCGACCGTATGGCTGATAAAGGCATCATCCATAAAAACAAAGCTGCTCGTCATAAGAGCCGTTTAAATGCACAAGTTAAAGCTTTAGCTAACTAATTTGTTGCGATGAAAAAAGCCCTTTTTAGGGCTTTTTTTGTTTTTGTGTTTTTCTATTTTCTAATTTTATTTCAGTTATAAAAAAAGCCCTCGTTTGAGGACTTTTTTAATTTTATTAACTCAAGGCTAAATGTTACTTATTCAGTAAAGTTAAATTTGTTGAATTTAAATAAGCCAATAATAGATTTTGATTTGCTGTTAAATTCGTCCAGCGTTGATTTGCACCACCGGTACAATTATAGCGAATTAAGTCTGCACGATTATTCTGCAATCGCCCTGTATTTAAGTCCATACATTGGCCACTTTGGCGAATGGTTGTAGTTTCAGGATTCATCGTCCAAATTTGATTATCTTGGTTTAAGCTGCAACGTTCCAATGTAATTTTTGCAGAACCCCCATTGCCAGTTAAACACTGCCCCAAATCAGATTTACTGTGGATTCGTCCCACCACATCATAAATCCATTGTTCTGAATCATCTGCCGTACAACCTGTTTGACCACTAATAAAAACATTTAATTTACCATCAGCTAAAGTCTCAGTTTTCAAACAATTCGTACCATTTTTTATCAATGTTGCTTGTTCAAAAACACCATCACGGTTTAATACCAACTTTTGCATAAAACTGGTTAATGCCGTTGATGCTTCAGGCACTTGATTAGATAGATCTTTATAATAAACATTCATCCAACGATTGATACGGTATGCCGTATTTTGCTGGGCTTCATAACGGTCAAATTGCTGACGCGCAACTGAACTTAACAGCGCCTTATCATTTTTATAGGTATCAAACAGCATCTTAGCCGTTGGATCTAAATTCACAACAGCATTGTTCACTTGAGCCACTAGTGCTTGTTCGAGCTGCGGTAATTCAATCGAACGTAAAGCACTATAACCTGCTTCACGGCCTATTTTCACAGCAGGCTTAATCATATCGCTGTAAACTGGAATCACGATATTCGAAAGCAATTTAGCTTCTGCTCCTGCTTTCTTACGATACAAATCTACCGCTTTTGGCTGATCGCTAATCGCTAAATTGACATGTAGTTTATTTGCATTTGAACCCATACGGTTCGGAGATAATGCAATGATCTTATTCTGCGATGGATATTGTACATTAAGCCAGCACGATGAACTTACAGTCGCTGTATCAGCAGTCGGTAAATCAAAGACATTCCCCCAGTTACCTCGTGCCGCAGGATATAACAAACCTACTTGTTGTTCAGGGTCATATCCACCCAAAATGGTATACACAGGCACACCTATTTGTTTTGGTTTGAGATAATCACCATCTTGGCTGTTAAACCAAATATCAGAGGATTTCGGTACTTTAGGTTGAGTAACTTCCATGGTGCGGGTTTGTGTATTCCAAAGTTTATACCCAGTTGGAGAGCTTACATCCCATACTGCACGATTGAAATGTGGCTGAATTTTTAAGAATGTACTATAGCCAGTATAGTGGGTATAACGTGAGTAAGTGCTGTTGGGATAACCACCAGCCATAGAGTCACGGCCATAAGGAAATAAGTTTTTAAAATTTGGCGTACCTGAACTTGCATCCCATAATGAAGTCGACGTCCAACTTAAATTACCACGCATTTTATTACGGTTAGCAATATAGCCCCAACCACTGTCGGCATGGTGAGACGCCCAAAAGTAATTCGTCACGCCATCCGTGGTTACAGCACCTGGATAATGTCCAAGTCCATAATGATGTCCAATTTCATGACTAAATTCATTACCGACCGAATCAATTAAGGTCAACATACCGTTACCACCACTGAGACCATGGTTGTTATAACCATTGGCATAGCGACCACGTGAATGGTGTGTTATCACAGATTGAGTCAGTTGTGGTTGAGATTGACTTGACATTGAAGCGCTCGTCACCCCCCAGTTCGCAAGATTAATGCCTACACTAAACGTTGATTTCCCCACGTTTTCACGCATATCACCTGCATATACCCCTCCATCACCCGCACTGGCTTCGTTATAAATAACACCCGATGCTACGATCACTTTATCAAGTTGGATATCATCGTACTTGGCAACTGTCATTGCCGCCGCAGGAATAGTTTGGAAATAATCTGTACCCGCCTTCTCAGGCTCAAGTAACATATAATGTCCATTTGAAACTGGCGGCTCACTTAACATACCTATGCGTATATTATTCAGTACCAATTCACCAGGTGAGGCAAAATCAATTTTTTCTTCAACCAACTCACCACTTCGTTTCTGTGCATCAACAATTTTGAGTTTTAAACCTGGTTTAACTTCATCCCAATTCAGCTTTGTGGTCCACGCACGTTTGCTATAAACCACATCTGGACGACCTTTTTGACCACTTTGATCTGAAAGTGGCATTTGACTTGGGTCATCTAAATTTACTGTTCGAACTAAGCGATTATTTTGATAAATTTCGACTTTTAATTGTCCAATATCCTGCATATCAAGTGTTGGTGTCACAATCAATAACGCATCTTTCTCTGTCGTCAAGCGCGGCATTTTTTTAGCTTCATTACCATTTGGGTCGACAACATGACTTTGCCCAAATTGAACTTGGGCATTGAAACTTCCTTCTAAATCATTTCGTATAACTCGAATTTCGTCATTGGCATCATAATCATAAAAACCTATAGATGTTTCATCTGCCACATCTTGACTTGGTTCCGGATACTTTTGCTGTGTCGCACTCGGTAAAGACTCTCCAGAAGCGTTTTCTGAACCCCCACCTCCACCACAAGCTGTAAGTATGACTGACATAATACAAACACTTAAAGTGTTATATGAAAAACCTATCACAGTTTTCATGTTCAATTCCCCAATACACCGCATATTTGCTAAATTAAGTGATCTATATTTTTATATAAATCAATATTTTATGATTTATTTATGATATTTTTAAAAAGAAATTATTTCAATTGCCGTATTTTGTCAGAAACTGACAGACACTATTTTTCATTATAAAAACAATAACAAATTCAATCATTATGATGTGACTAATGTTTTACTTTTCAACTAAATCATGACACAACAGAAGATGTTGAAGATTTTAATCCAGACAAATTTTGTCAACATTATTTTATATTTATAAAATCCATTAAGAAAAAACAAATCCCTTAAAAAAATTATGGTATTTTAAATTAAATGAATTCTTCCAAAATATTTTCCCAATAAGGAATTTTAGAATGATTAATCGCTTTTTACCTTCACTCGAAAAATTTGAAGAAACAGAAAAACAATATATCGAGTACTTCACCGCCAAAGGTGAAAAAGATGTCATTGGAAAAGTTATATCAAATATGAAATCTACTGCAGAAATTCAAGCATCTCAGGGTGTGGATGCATGGCTTGGCTATGGTGTTTATTTACCTGCAATCGAGCGAATTTTTGCCATGCATAAAGGTGAAAGTGAAGCTGATTTTTTTGCTCGCACCCAATATCCACACGATGTCGTCACTGCCTATAGCCTAAATGGACATGATTTGGCCACGCTCATTGCAGCAGACAAATATAGTCGTATGCACCAACAGCAAGTTGCTGTGAATACCAGTCAATGGCCGCTCAATGAAAATGGTCGAGTGCTTGAATTAAATGATTTTCCAGCACGTATTCGCGCTAAAATTTAGTATTTATTAAAGATAAATTTTACTTAAAGCATCTTAACAATCAGTGAGGTGCTTTTTATAGTGCTATTAAGATGAAATTACGGGTACGCTTGTTGAAATTCACGAATATTCAATTCGTTTAATTCACCACGCCAAATCCATTTCAGTTTTGAGTCTAAGAAAACATCCCCTTCAAACCAAACGAATAAACCTTCCATCATTTTTGGCCAATCTTCGCGTGTAACCATATTCTTTCCAGATATGATCGCTAAAATTGCCGCCAAAATTGTGTCGTGGCTCACTGCAAGACTTAAACCATAATCATTGGTCGGATGGGTGTTGTAAATTAGTTCGAGTACATCCACCACCCCATGAATGGGTTGTTTCATTCCTGGTAATGCATTATTTACAAAGCTATTGATAAAGCCTAAAGCACCTTGCTTTTGAAAAAATGGCCCAGCTTTTTTTATATCTAGTACGAAGCTTCCCGGTTCAACCAATAAACCTTGCTCAATAATTTCAATATGATGGGTATTTGGTTCAATAGTGACATTGTCTGCGCCTTGAATCATCAAAGCCGCCGTATCTACGCAGCGTTGAATCGGGCTCGAAATACAATGTTGGATGACACGATCAGTATTTTCAACTAAATAACTGCCCCATGCTTCAGCTAAATCACGCCCTTGATTGGTCAGTTGTAAATCATAACCAGCCAGTCCTTGTCCCTGTACCACCTCACGTATGGAATGACGGGTAAACAACGTCACCGGCGTCTTTTCATCAGGCAATAAATCAATTGCCTTCAGCATACTAGGTGGGAGCAAGTCTAAAGCCATAATCTAACAGTTCTTAAATAAGCGAGAATTAATCAGTTTGATCACACTATAGCATGATCAAACTTTTGCTCAAGGCTTGTCATCCATCTGCGCAAGCGCTTTTAAGGCCAAATCTTTGATTGCATCATTTTTGTAAGCAATAAAACCATTATTTAATAAACTATCTCGTTGGTTATAAATGAAAGCGCGCCCTTTAAAGTCCACTAAACCTCCACCAATTCGCTCTATTAGACACTGTCCTGCACTGGTATCCCACTCACAAGTGGGGTGAAAACGCGGATATAGATCAACTTGATCTTCAAGCATCATACAAAATTTATATGCGCTACCTGCATAATAGTTTGTGTAAGGGCTAAGTCGAGATAATGCAGCAAGATAATCTGCATATTCTGGTTTCGTCCGTGCACTTTGACTCAAACCCACCTGAAGAGTCACACCTAGTTCCGTAGGCGCATATTCAAACCACAATTGCATTTGCGTATTATATTTCAGTGGCATACCCTTAATAGGACAAATATAAATACTATGCTCACAAGGAATTGCAAGCATTGCAAATGTTGTCTTCTCACCTTCCACTAAACTCAGATTGATTGTGAATTCAGGCCTTTGATGTAAAAATTCTTTCGTACCATCTAAAGGATCGAGCAACCAAAACTTAGTCCATTCATCACGTTTTGATTTATCACCTTCTTCAGACAACAAAGGCAAAGTTGAAATCTGCGCCAATGCTTCGGTGATATAAGTATTTGCACGGTAATCTGCTTGCGTAACGGGTGAATTATCCTTTTTACGCTCTACATCAAATTCAGCACCTGAACAATAACGCTGATATTCTTCTCGCAAAATTTCACAGGCCTGTGTCACAATGGGTACGAGCTGCAAAATCATGGGGTCTTGCGGTGCTGTTGTTGTTTTAAACATAGATTACCTATATATGCCAAATTTCTCAGAAAAGCCGACAATTTTCTTCGACATGGACGGAACTTTACTCGACCTTGCTTACGATGATTTCATTTGGAATGAACTCTTACCCATTCGGTATGCCGAGCAGCATGGCTGCACCTTAGAGCAAAGCCAACAAATATTGTTCAGCTTTTACCAACAACATAATCATACCTTAAAATGGTATTCATCACGCTTTTGGACATCACAAGTAGGCGTTGATGTTTTGGCCATGCAAATTGAACAAAAAGCTAAAGTGGCTAAACGTGTTGGCTGCACTGAACTATTACAATATCTAAAAGAAAATGGATATCCAATTTGGTTAGCCACCAATGCCGATGCTGCTGGGCTACAATTTAAATTAGAAGAAACAGGTATCGCTCAATACTTTGATGTCATTGTAAGCTCTGAAACCATCGGTCATGCAAAAGAATTTATAGAATTTTGGAAAATCTTACAGCAAACACATACTTTTGATCCTGAAAATTGCTATTTCATTGATGACACTGAAAAAGTACTCAATGGTGCAGAGCAATTTGGCATTCAACAACTCTATTCTATTCTGCAACCATCTACAGGCAAAGCACCACGTGAGACTTGCAAATACCCAATGTTGTCCGCATTAACAGATTTAATCCCTATTTTAGAGGCGCAAGCTTCACAGCAAGACAAGGAACAAAAAAAATATGCGTAAATCAAATCTAGCCGAAGATGCGGTTGGAATGCGTATAGATAAGTGGCTTTGGGCGGCACGCTTTTTTAAAACCCGCTCTATTGCGAAAAACGCCATTGAAGGTGGTAAAGTTCATCAGAATGGTGAACGGGTCAAAGTATCACGTGAAATCCGTGTAGGCATGGAATTGACTATTGCTCAAGGTATTGAAAAAAAAACCGTGGTCGTAAAAGCACTTTCAGATGTGAGAGGTCCAGCTCCGGTCGCACAGTTACTCTATGATGAAACAGAAGTCAGTATTGCAAAACGTGAATTGCTTGCATCACAAAGAAAGTTGCATAATCTTGCGCGACCCGATCATCGGCCAAGTAAAAAAGATCGCCGAGATATTGGTAAATTTAAAAAAGAAAATGATCAACAGTTTGACCAGCAATGGTCTTATAATGATGATTAAGTTAAAGCGTCACAACATGTCGCACCGGTTGTGATTTTCATAGAACAGAAGGATGAATTCTGTCACTATACTCGGGTGGAACAGATTTAAACTGAATACATCCACTTGAGTATATTGTTTCGTGACATCGTATTGAGGTTGTAAGATGGATGATAATAAAAGCAAAGCGCTAAATGCAGCACTAGGTCAAATTGAAAAGCAATTTGGTAAAAACACTGTAATGCGCTTAGGTGATAATACCGTTTTGGCTGTAGAGGCTGTATCTACTGGATCACTTACCCTAGATATCGCACTTGGCATTGGCGGTTTACCAAAAGGTCGTGTAATTGAAATTTACGGCCCTGAATCTTCAGGTAAAACCACAATGACATTACAAGCAATTGCGCAATGTCAGAAAAATGGTGGTACTTGTGCTTTTATCGATGCAGAACATGCGCTCGACCCTCAATACGCACGCAAACTTGGCGTAGATTTAGACAATCTATTGGTATCGCAACCCGATCATGGTGAACAAGCGCTCGAAATTGCGGACATGCTCGTTCGTTCTGGCGCAGTTGATATGATTGTTGTCGACTCAGTCGCTGCATTGACGCCTCGTGCAGAAATTGAAGGTGAAATGGGTGACTCACACATGGGCTTACAAGCACGTTTGATGAGCCAAGCACTGCGTAAAATGACAGGTAACGCTAAACGTTCAAACTGTATGGTTATCTTTATTAACCAGATTCGTATGAAAATTGGTGTTATGTTTGGTAGCCCTGAAACTACAACAGGCGGTAACGCACTGAAGTTCTATGCGTCTGTACGTTTAGACATCCGTCGTATCGGTCAAGTGAAAGAAGGCGATGAAATTGTCGGTTCAGAAACTCGCGTAAAAGTTGTGAAGAACAAAATGGCGCCTCCATTCAAAGAAGCGCTCTTTCAAATTCTTTACGGTAAAGGCGTGAACCAAATGGGCGAATTGGTTGATTTAGCAGTTGCTCAAGAATTGGTGCAAAAAGCTGGCGCATGGTATTCGTACCAAGGCAACAAAATTGGCCAAGGTAAAAACAACGTAATTCGCCATTTAGAAGAAAACCCTGAAATTGCGAAAGAACTTGATCGTTTAATCCGTGAAAAACTGTTAACACCTGTTGCTGTGCCTGCAGATGAAAAAGACGAAGCTGAGCCTGATTTTTTAGATGCTTAAACTAAACTGATATTTACATCATAGCAATCTGACTTATTCGTGTGCATGCAAACACCTTTCAGATTAAACTGTTAAACGCCCTTCGGGGCGTTTTTCCTTATGACGTTACTTAATAATGAATGATTCAAAATTTCCCAAACTTTTAGACTATCAAGCACTCAAAGCTCAATATGGTGAAGAGGATATCGCCCCACCTCACACAGAGCACCATAGTGAGCAATCTAATGATGATCACGTTGACTTTAGTGAAGAAGTCACAGTGCCTGAACAAAAAAAGCCAGGACTCACAGGAACCCGTTTGCGTTCTTATGCTTTTGCTGTATTAACACGCAAAGAATACTCGAAAGCAGATTTGACAGAAAAATTAGCGCTATATGCAGAAGATAGAGATGAAGTCATAGCACTTGTCGATGAACTTGCGCGTGAAAATTATCAAAGTGATCAACGTGTCGCTGAGACCTTACTTTCTAGCCAAAAACGTAAAGGAAAAGGTCCGAACCGAATTAAACTAGCTTTAAAGAATAAGAAACTCAATACAGCGCTAATTCAAGAAGAATTGAAAGAAACAGATTGGAGCATTGAAGCCTATACGCTCAAAGTAAAAAAATTTGGTAAAGCCGTCGAAAAAGATCCAAAGCTCAAGGCAAAACAAATCCGTTTTTTACAATATCGTGGTTTTGACTTAGATACGATTTTTAAAGTCATTACGCGCACAGAGTTGGATGACGATTAAAAAGTTAGGTTAAATATAAACAAGAAAAATGAGGAATAAATGAAAGAATGTAGTCTAAAATAATGAATAAAATTATTGTTTTATAAAAATGGTGGCAACCCTACCAGCAAAGCTTCGGCACATCATAGTTCTACTACCGTTGCTACCTTCCGGTCCTGGCGGGGTTTGTAGAGTACAATTGCGAAGTAACCAGCAGGGCTACCATTGCAAGAACAGAGTATAGAGAATTTTCCTAAAGTTGCAAGACAAAACATTGCTTTTGTATGACTTCACTAACTGTTTGATTATTTATAAATCAATGTGCATTTAAATTATGTAGAATGCGTGAAAATTACACCCATCTTATTTACTTTAAAACACAACAACCATGCAAAAGCTTATTGCAATTCATGTGTTTGGCGTTTTTAATGTGTTTATCGTTTTATCAACTCGCTGTCTGTAATAAAAATATTCAGTACAGTGCAACGAGTCACTACATGGAATTTTTATGATGCTTAAAAAGCAAATTCTTGGCGCCCTCACCCTTAGCTGTTCTGGCGTCCTCTTTGCAAACATCCCTATTGAATCGCGCGGTTTGAGCGGGGCAAATAACGGAACTGTTTACACGGCGAATAATACTGCGATCCAAACAGGTGCTGGTTCCACACCTACCCCAACGAATCTCAATTGGCAGCTAATGCAAAAAAACCAACAGCTGGAAAATGAACTACGTACGCTCCGTGGAAAAATGGAAGAACAAGATAACGAAATTGAGAAGTTAAAAAATGAACTGACTAATCGTTATGCTGATTTAGACCAGCGCTTAGAACTATTACAACAAAAAATTGAGCCAACTGAAGACACAGATACTACGGAGGATAATCAACAAGGTACTGCACCCAGCAGCTCCTAAGCCACCTTTGACCAATACATCACAGTCCATACCACAAAAAAACCTGAGCTCTTCAGCAAAGCAGCCAGTCAATGCTGGTGGAGATCCTCTTGAGCTAGAAAAAGCAGCCTATACAGTTGCTCTAGATGCCTATAAACAAGGTGGTGCAAAAAAAGCGATTGCACCAATGCAAAATTTTATAAAAAATAATCCAAACAGCGTTTATATTGGTAATGCATATTTTTGGTTAGCTGAATTTAATCTCGCAATTGAACCAACCAATTATATTGAAGCGAAAAAGAATTATGGCATTGTCGTAGATAAATATCCCGACTCAAGTCGCGCAGCTCGCGCACTGTATCAGCTCTATAGTATTGCTAAAGATGTCGACCGTAATACGGTACTAGCTACACAGCTAAAAAATAAACTTTTACAGAACTACCCTAAATCGGAAGAATCAGGCTTTGTTAAAAAGTAATTTTTTTAATAGTTTTATTTTAGCAATAAAAAGACACCGCACTTGGTGTCTTTTTTATTTCGCATCACTAATTAACGAACGATACCACGTTTAGATTGTTCTAAAGAATCAATCAATAACTGTGCTTCCGCTACTTCTGGCAAGATCTCGGTACGAATACGCTCAATGGCCTCATTGGTCGTCAAACCTGCTTTATAGATCAATTTGAATGACTCACGTAGACCTTGAATGGTATTTTTAGACCATCCTTTACGACGCATACCTTCAACATTCATTGCAAAAGCATGTGCAGGGTTACCTGAAACCATCACATATGCAGGAACATCTTTAAGAATAAGCGATGCACCACCAATCATGCTATAAGAATCAATCTTACAGAACTGATGAATACCTGAGTTACCACCTACAATAACATAGTCACCAATATGAACGTGGCCTGCAACACCGACATTATTGGCAAAAATATTATGGTCACCTACCACACAATCATGTGCAATATGTGTATTCACCATCAATAAATTATGACTACCAATTTTCGTCAAACCATGGTCTTGTGTTGTACCGCGATGAAGGCTGCAATGCTCACGAATTGAATTGTGATCACCAATTTCTAACCAAGTTTCTTCACCTGCATATTTCAGGTCTTGGCACTCTTCACCCACACTGGCAAACTGAAAAATATCATTATGCTGACCAATACGGGTATATCCACCCACCACAACATGTGAACGTAACTTGGTACCAGCACCAATCGTCACATTAGGTCCAATAATACAATATGGCCCAATTTGAACATCTGCAGCAATCACTGCAGATGAATCAATAATAGCGGTCGGATGTATTAATTCGTTATTGCTCATGCTTACTCTGTTTTTTGATGCGAAACCATAATTTCCGCAGTTGCTGCTACAATACCATCAACAGTGGCAATACAATTATATTTGTAAATGCCACGCTTTTGCATCACTAATTCTGATTTTAAAACAAGTTGATCACCTGCAACCACTTGTTTTTTAAATCTTACCTTTTCTGCACCAGCAAATAGGAACAAAGAACCTGATGAGGGCTTTTCATTATTCATAATGAAACCCAAAATACCAGAAACCTGCGCAAGTGCTTCAACAATTAACACACCTGGCATAATTGGATATTCTGGGAAATGGCCCTGCAAAAACTCTTCATTGATCGTTACGTTTTTGTAGCCAACAATCCCGTTGTCGGATACTTCAACAACACGATCAACCAATAAAAACGGATAACGATGTGGCAAATATTCACGAATAGTCTGAATAGTCATTGGTAATTCAGGTTTAGTGAACGCTGGGGTATTTGACTCTGTCATCATAATTATTTACGCAATTTAAAAGTTGATTCAAGGGACTCAATTTGAGATTGCATATGATCAAGTCGTTTGACCAACTGGGTCAATGGCACATCTGCTAATTGTTTGAAGCGAATCGCAGCCTTTTTCCAAGAACCACTTTCAAGCATTGGCGTCCCCGACGAATAACTACCAGCGACTGAAATACTTTTTGTGACCATTGACATTCCAGTGATTGTAACATTATCGGCAATATTAATGTGACCTACGATACCTACCGCACCAGCAAGTACACAATTTTTGCCAATCGTGGTACTACCCGCAATACCACATTTAGCAGCCATCGCAGTATTCGCACCCACTTTTACGTTATGTGCGATTTGCACAAGGTTATCAATAATGACTCCATCTTCTAAAATAGTGTCATCCAAAGCACCACGATCAATACTACAATTTGAGCCAATTCGTACATCATTACCAATGCGTACCGAGCCAAGTTGAGCAATACGATGCCATTTACCTTGATAAGGTGCAAAGCCAAAACCCTCACCACCAATCACAGTACTTGCATGAATACGTACACGGTCTGCAATTCTAGCTTCACCAGTTAAAGTCACATGTGAATCGATAAAGCAATCTTTGCCAATTTCAACATTATCATCGACTTTTACTTGTGATTCTATGCGTGTACCTTCACCAACGACACAGTGCGCACCAATAACGGTGTAGTGACCGATATATGCTGTATCTGCAATGATTGCTGAAGGATGAATTTGCGCAGTACTTTCAATACCCGTTTCAACATGTTTTTTTTCAAAAACATGCGTCAAAATAGCAAAAGCAAGATACGGATTAGCAACAACAATAAAATTTTGTTGTGTTGTGATTTGAGCTTGAAGTTCAGCAGTGACGATTAATGCACCTGCTTGAGATTGATTCGCTTCAGCTAAATACTTTTCAGCATTCACGAATGCAAGATGATGTGGTTTGGCCTGCTCTAAGCTCGCCATACCACTCAGTTGTAAATCAGCCTGACCTATACATTGACCTTGTACAAGCCCGGCTAGCTTTTCTAAACTGAATTTTTGAGAATTCATTGATTATTTAATTGCGTTAACCTTTTGAATCATTTTATCAGTTAAATCAAACTTAGGGTCATACGCCAATGCTGAATTTTTATTCAAAACAACATCTAAATTATTCTCTTTACGCAATTGTTCAGCAACTTGCTTAATTCTGGTATCCATCGAACGATTTAAATTTTGAATATTACCTTGCACCGAAGTTTGAACAGTCTGCTGCAAAGCATTTAATTCTTTCAATTTATTTTGATACTGCTGACCCATTTGTTGCTTTTGCGCATCAGTCAGCTTATCACCACTTTGCTGTGCTTTTTGCTGCAGTGATTCAAGCTCTTTCGCCAAGGCTTCAATCTTGGTTGTTTGTGGTTTTAATTGCTGCTGAATTTGTGCATTTTGCTGCTTAATATAAGTGCTTTGATCAACAACTTTTTCTAAGTCCACAACACCATAACCTGCCGCATGAAGCATTGAACTACACGATAAACCAACAACTAAACCAGCTAGAAGTTTTTTCATTTTATATCCTTTTAATTTTGATACCCAAAATGGGTCGTACTTAGAAAGTACGACCGATTTCGAATTGAATCTCTTTTGTTTCATCACCAGCTTTATCATTCAATGGGAATGCATAGCTCAATGAAATTGGACCAATCATCGTAATCCAAGTGAAACCTGCGCCTACGCTATAACGCATATTATTCATATCAAAGCCGTAGTTGTCTTTACAGTATTGACGTGCATTATAAGATTGACCATCTTTAATTAACACACTGTCTGCAGCTGGCACATCACACTGTGTATCAAATACTTGTGCACCCTCAGCAAACAATACTGGACGAACTTGACGAGCCCAATCCCCTTTAAATGGAACTGGAAGTGCTAGTTCTGCACCAAATTGTACAAGCGCGTTACCACCAACTTCCTCAAAATCTAAATCTTCTTTGCCAACACCTTGATAGTACACACCATCATATTTTGGACCTAATGTACTATTGTCATAACCACGTACCGAGCCAAAACCACCTGCATAGAAGTTTTTATAGAATGGCAAGTCATTACCATAGCCTAACTTACCGTAACCACGCACAACAAAGTCTTTACCTAGTGGGAAATAAGCTTGTGCATCGTATGTGACTTTTTGATATTCAACATCACTACCTGGTAAAGCAATTTCAGTATTTACGCGATGCGACATACCTGAAGTTGGGAACACAGGACGGTTTAGCGTGTTATATGACCAACCTAAATTTAAATTGTAGGTTAAAAATTTACCTTTAAATTCATCATTATAATCTACAAGATCAACAGCTTGATATTTATCGTCGACACAATGAATTGCATCCTCATAATCACTTGGAATAGGATTAGGAGTTGGAGTTTTATTATAAATATCTATTGCTTTTTGTGAGACATAACTACCAGTACAAACATCTTCCGCGCGATGAGTAGCCTTACCACCATTAGCAAGCAAGTAATCACGTACATAAGTTGAAACGTATGGACCCGTAGTAACCTCAGTTTGGTCTACGTTTAAACCCATACTGATACTTTGGTTTTCATCGATCGGATAACCGAAGTTGATACCACCACCAAAACTATCAGTCACATAGTTGTTGACGTTATAGTCATCATCTAACTTAGTTTTACGGTAGTACATGTTATAACCACGACGCACACCATCAATCGTGAAGTATGGGTCAGTTACACTTAAATTATAGTAATCTTGTGTTTCTGAACGTGATAAATCGATAGAAACTGCATTACCTGTACCCAAAAAGTTGGTTTGACTCAAACCTGCTTGGAAAGTGATACCGCCACTTTGCGAGAAACCTACAGCGAGTGTACTTGTACCCGAGTGCTGTTCTTCAACATTCACGTTCAAGTCAATTTGGTCTGGTGTGCCAGGAATACGTGCAGGTTTCACATCAACTGTTTTAAAGAAACCTGTACGCTCTAGACGAACTTTAGATAAGTCAATTTTTTCGTTACTTGCTAAAGCACCTTCCATCTGACGCATTTCACGACGTAACACTTCATCGGCAGTTTTTGAGTTACCGGTAAAGTTAATACGGCGTACAGTGACTTGTTGACCTGGATTTACATAGTAGTTCAGATCAACTAATTTCGTATCTTTATTAATTTCTGGAACAATATTCACTTCAGCAAAGTAATAACCCGCATTACCATATTTACGAAGGAGTAATTGTTTAACTGCGTTTACTTTTTCTTGTGAATAAAGCTCACCATCTTTATAAAGCTTTAATGCATTCAATTCATTTTGTGTATAAAGCGCATCACCTAAGAATTTGGTTTCCCCAAACTTAAATTGCTCGCCTTCATCCACAGAAACTTCAATGAACACATGCTTTTTATCTTCACTTAGGTTTAAGCTTGAATTGGTAATATTAAAATTGATATAACCTTTGTTCAAATAAAGCGCGCGCAAAGACTCTAAACTTGCAGCCATTTTTTCACGTGCATAACGGTCATTACGGGAAATAACTGAATTCCAGCCGCTTTCTTTCAATGCAAAAATTTGTTTAATTTCGCTTTCTTTAAAGACTGTATTGCCAATGATATTAATATCAAATACTTTAGCTGACTGACCTTCAACAAAATCAATTAAGACATTTACACGGTTATTTGGCTGTGCTGTTGTTGTCACTTTTACATCAGCATCATAACGGCCTTGCTGCATGTACTGTTGTTCTAATTCTGTTTCAACCAATTGTAATGAAGATTTCTTAAGAACCTCACCTTCAGCAAGACCCATTTTTTTCAGGCCTTCTTCCAAAGCTTCCTTTGGAATCAATTTATTGCCTTTCAGCTCAACTTTAGAAATGATTGGGCGTTCCACTACGGTATACACAAGTGTATTTCCCACTTGAGATGATTTCACATCATCAAACATACCTGAAGCGAATAAGCTACGAATCGAGTTCGAAATGATTTGATCGTTTACACGATCTCCAGCGGAGAATGGAATCATTCCTGCCACATTGTCAGGAGTTAAGCGCACTAAGCCATCAACTCGAATATCTTGTACTACAAAATCATCTGCTGCATATACTTGTTGTGCTACTGCCATAGCACTAACCAGTGCCAACGGCATAAATAAATGTTTGTGCTGCATGCCAGTCTTTTCCGCTGTTAATTTATTACGTATCTACGTTGTTATAAACGCATAATGTCATTGAATAGAGCCAGTAGCATCATACTACCCAGCAATACCATACCAATTTTTAAGCCAACCAATTGTATTTGTTCAGAAACAGGTTTACCACGAATTAATTCAATAAAATAGTAAATTAAGTGACCGCCATCGAGCATTGGAATTGGAAGTAAATTTAATATTCCCAAACTTACACTCATCAGTGCCATAAAAGAAATGAAGGTTTGCCAACCCATTTCAGCACTTTGCCCCGCGACTTTAGCAATCGTAATTGGGCCTGACAAGTTATCCAAACCAACCAACCCACGTACCATTTTTACAATAGAATTCAAAATCATGCCAGAAATTTGACCGGTTTTTTCTACTGCTTTACCCATTGCTTCAACAGGACCGTATTGAATAGTTTGCTTATATTCAGCAGGAACATTCACTTTACCAGGATCGCTTTGTACACCAAGCATACCTGTGACTTTACCCATTTGGTCACGCTTACCTTGCGGCATCACTTCCAAATGCACAATTTTATTTTGTCGCAATACATCTATTTTTAGTAATTTTTCGGGTGATGCTTGTACAACTTGTACAACATCAAACCAATCTTTCATTTTTACGCCATCAATCGCAACAATACGATCTCCCTGCTTCATTCCTTGTCGTACTGCCGCACCATCTTCGCTCAGTTTTGAAACCACAGCTGGAATTTCTGGACGATACGGTGTAAAACCTAGAATTTCTAATGGAGATTGCGATTGATCGCGTAAAAAACTTTGAATTGGCAAACTAAACGTTTTCAACTGTCCATCACGTTCAGCCTGAATTTGAATATTGCCCGTTTCGCCAACTCGGTCTACTAAAGCATAGCTTAGTCGTTCCCATGTTGATACTTGAGTACCATCAACTGCCGTGATTTTATCACCAGCTTGCATCTGAACTGATGCAGCTGGCGTATTAGGAATAACCTTCCCTACACGAGTATTCAATTGCTCTTGCGCGGGTAAAAATAAGATCCAAAATAAAATAACTGCAAATGCCAAATTAATGAGCGGGCCAGCAGCAACAATTGCAATACGTTTCCAAGGATGTTGACGATTAAAGGCTTTCGGTAAATCAACCTCCGAAACATCTCCTTCACGTTCATCCAACATTTTGACATAACCACCGAGTGGTAATGCAGAAAGCTGATATTGAATCCCTGACTTTTTAGATGTCCACTTTAAAAGTGTAGGTCCAAAACCAATCGAATAGACCAATACTTTTACACCCAGTTTACGAGCAACAATATAGTGTCCAAACTCATGAATCGCAATGAGTGGACCAAGTAGCAATATTGCCGCAATAATCATAAACAAGGCATTCATGTTTTTAACTTCCTAAATTCAATACAGCTTTCTCAGCAACGATACGTGCAGTATGGTCTGCCTGAAGGATCACATCAATACTTACCGCCGCAGCATTTTCAACTTGACCCAAGGTATGTTCAACAACCTGTGGAATTTGAGTAAATCCTATTTGCTCTGTTAAGAATGCCGCAACAGCTATTTCATTTGCTGCATTTAATATAGTCGGTGCTAATCCACCTGCTTTCATGGCTTGACGCGCAAGTTTCAATGCAGGGAATCGAACTGTGTCAGGCTCTTCAAAATTCAATTGTGAATGCAAGAACAAATCCAAAGGTGGCACATGTGTTTGAATCCGCTCAGGCCAAGCCAGTGCATGTGCAATTGGTGTGCACATATCAGGATTACCCATTTGTGCCAAAGTCGAACCATCCACATATTGAACCATCGAGTGAATGATACTCTGAGGATGAACCACAACTGTTACAAATTGTTCTTCTACTGCAAATAAATGACATGCTTCGATGAGTTCTAGGCCTTTATTCATTAATGTTGCAGAATCAACCGAAATTTTTTGTCCCATAGACCAATTTGGATGCTTACAAGCCTGTGCAGGTGTAACTGATTGCAATTGTTCTAAGCTATGGTGTAGAAAAGGCCCACCAGAAGCAGTAAGTAAAATCTGCTTAACGCCCATTTTAGGCTGACCATTACGATTTTCTTGTAGATAGTTCTGTGGCAGACATTGAAAGATAGCATTGTGTTCAGAATCGACAGGCAATAACAAAGCGTTATTTTCCCGTGCTGTCTGAATCATGATGTCTCCTGACATCACCAAAGCTTCTTTATTGGCCAATAAGACACGTTTACCTGCTTTTGCTGCGGCAAGTGTTGGCAACAATCCTGCTGCCCCCACAATTGCAGCCATCACAACATCTACGTTTGGATGTTCTGCTACAGCAATTAACCCTGCCTCATCATGCAAAATTTCAATTTCAGACAATTGATTTGCGATTAACAACTGGCGCAGTTCATCCACTTTTTGCAAAGGAACAACTGCGATTTTCGGTCGAAACTGTTTGCAAATTTCTACAAGTTCTACAATTCGGCTATGAGCAGTAACTGCAAAGACTGAATACTCTTCGGGATGTAGTTGCAGAATCTTTAAGGTACTTTGACCAATGGAGCCTGTAACACCCAATATACAAACAGATTGTGACATCTATAAATCTACGCCAATAAGTTTTAAAACATACATACCCGCTGCAAAAATAGGTGCTGCAGCAAGCAACGAGTCGATACGATCTAGCACACCACCATGCCCTGGAAGAATTCGGCCTGAATCTTTGATACCCGCACGACGCTTGATCATCGACTCAAATAAATCTCCTAGCACAGAACTAAATACAGTAACGACAGAAAGAATAAGGAATAAAATATGCTCCGCAAGGCTTAAGTCGAGGTATAGCACTTCAACCACAACCACAATGATCATTGCAGTGATTAAACCGCCATAAAGTCCTTCCATCGACTTGTTAGGACTTACATCTGGTGCAAGTTTATTCTTACCGAGTTTACGGCCAACAAAATATGCACCACTATCTGCCCCCCAAACCAATAAGAATAGATACATCAACCACCAAGGTGAGCTATCCCAAACTGCAAAAATTGCAGTAACAGCAGCTGAAATCAGCACAAGTCCAATTCCGTTTAAACTTGGGTTATACCAGTTATCGTATTCTGGGTAAGATTTCACCCAATAAACACTTAATACCCAAGTAAAAATTGACGCTGCCCAAAGCAGTAAAGCCACATCACCAAAATGTAATGCCAAAGCAGAAATAATTGCTGTGACTAAGCCATAGCCCCAAGCAAATGGCTTCACAGTTTTAGTACTTCGCGGCATGAGTTTAAACCACTCATAACCTGCTACAGCCGATGCAATGATCATCAGCACAAGCATTGGATAATGTGACTCTGTTGCAAACATACAACTTAGTACAACTGAAACCAGTACCAATGCGGTAATTATCCGCTCTAACATTTATTTATTCTCAAGTTGCTCTTGTTGAATCTGCTCTGAGGTCTTACCAAAGCGACGCTCACGGCCACCAAAAACTGCCAGTGCATCATCAAACTCTTCAATGGTAAATTCAGGCCACAACGTATCTGTGAAATAAAGCTCTGCATAAGCAGCCTGCCACAATAAGAAATTCGAAAGACGGAAATCTCCACCTGTACGAATTAACAAATCAACTGCAGGTAAATCACTTAAACTTACGTATTGACCAAAGACATCAGCATCCACTGCTTCAAGATCTAATTTATGTTCTAAAACATCTGCTGCAATGTGTTTTGCAGCTTGAGCCATATCCCACATACCACCATAACTAATTGCAATGGTCAGGGTCATGCTGTCGAAATTAGCAGTCCTTTGTTCCGCATGCAACATTAAGTCACGTAACTTCGCAGATAAACGAGAACGATCACCAATAAAACGCAGAGCAATATTAAACTTTTCCATGCGTGGCAACTGCTCATGGATGGTCTCTTCAAGAAGAGCCATGAGTAAATCCACCTCGAATTGAGGACGATTCCAGTTTTCACTTGAAAACGCAAATACAGTCAGTGCTTGAATATTTCTTTTACGACAATGCTCAACGATTGGGTCAAGGATGTCCTTTCCAGAACGATGCCCTTCACCTTTTTGCATTTGATTCTTTTTGGCAAAACGATTGTTGCCATCCATGATGATGGCAACATGTTTTGGAAGATGGGAAGTTTCTTCAGATGAGGTCATTAAAACTTAGACCTTCATCAATTCAGCTTCTTTTGCAGCTAGACGTTTTTCAACTTCAGCAACGAATTTGTCTGTAATTTTTTGGATATCATCGCCTGCACGACGTTCATCATCTTCAGAAATTTCTTTTTCTTTCAATAATGCTTTGATATCGCCCAATACATCACGACGGATATTACGAATCGCAACTTTTGCATTTTCAGCTTCGTTACGTGCAACTTTTTGCATATCTTTACGTGTTTGTTCTGTCAATGCAGCCATTGGCACACGAATTGAGTCAGCAGTTACAGGGTTCAAACCTAAATCTGATTCACGAATCGCTTTATCAATTGCTGAAACCATTGAACGTTCAAATGGTTGCACCAATAAAGTACGCGAGTCTTCAACACCTACGTTTGCAACTTGGTTTAAAGGCACATCAGAGCCATAGTAAGGAACCATTACACCATTCAAAATTGATGGATGTGCGCGACCGGTACGAACTTTTGCAAAACCGTGCTCAAGAGACTCAAGCGATTTGTTCATACGCTCTTCAGCGTCTTTTTTAAGATCGTTAATCATGTGATCTTCCTTACTTAATTCGAAAAGATGTAAATTCTAAAATAGTCTGTAGTATAAAGAGCTTTCAGGCTCACGTACATTAGTTAGTAACGTGAGTACCTTCTTTTTCACCCATTACCACTGAAAGCAATGAACCAGATTTGTTCATATCAAATACTTGAAGTGGAACATTGTGGTCACGACATAAACAGATTGCTGTTAAGTCCATTACACCAAGTTTCTCATCAAGTACTTGATCAAAGGTCAATGTGTCATATTTCACAGCATCTTCAAATTTGCTTGGGTCTTTGTTATAAACGCCATCAACTTTTGTTGCTTTCAAAATAAGGTTGGCTTCAATTTCGATACCACGTAAGCATGCTGCTGTATCTGTTGTGAAGAATGGGTTACCTGTACCCGCAACGAACACACACACTTCACCACGAGTTAGGTGGCGAATGGCATCACGACTTGAATAAGACTCAACCACAGTACCAATTTCAAGTGCTGACATTAAACGTGTTTTTATGTTACGACGAACCAAAGCATCACGAAGTGCTAGACCATTCATCACAGTCGCCAACATACCCATTTGGTCACCTGTTACACGGCCAACCAAACCGTCTTTTTGCAACTGGCTACCACGATAAAGGTTACCACCACCAACAACAATACCGACTTGAACACCTAGACCCACTAAATGTGCAATAGCAAGTGACATCTGGTCTAAAACTTGAGCATCAATACCCATGTCTTTATTGCCAGCAAGTGCCTCGCCAGAAAGCTTAAGCAAAATACGTCCAAAGCGTGGTTTTTTAGAATCCAGCATCATCTACTCCGAATTATTCAATCTCAATTATTTTTTGTGAATGGTTTAGGCTGTTTTAACTGAAATAAGTTTAGCAAATAAGTCATACTCATCTGCATCTGTGATTTCAACTTCGAGTAAATCACCCGCTTTAATCACGGACTTATCAATATCTTCAACAAAAACGTTACCATCAATTTCTGGCGCATCCGCATACGAACGTGCAACCGCAACTGGGAATTCTTCTTCCAAGTCGTCGACAAGTACAGTCATTTTTTGACCAATACGTTTTTGTAATTTCGCTGCTGAAATTTCTTGCTGAACTTGCATGAAACGTTCATAACGTTCTTGCTTAATTTCTTCAGGCACATGATCTGGCAAATCGTTCGCTGTTGCACCTTCAACCGGTGAATATGTGAAACAACCTACTCGATCAAGCTGCGCTTCTTTCAACCAATCAAGCAACATTTGGAAGTCTTCTTCCGTTTCGCCTGGGAAGCCAACAACAAATGTCGAGCGAATCACAAGGTCTGGACATTTTTCACGCCAAACATTTAAACGTTCCAATGTATTTTCACTATGAGCTGGTCGCTTCATCAATTTTAAGATGCGCGGACTGGCGTGTTGAAAAGGAATGTCTAAATATGGCAAGATTTTGCCTTGCGCCATCAAATCAATTACTGCATCTACATGCGGGTATGGATATACATAGTGCAAACGCACCCAAATACCCAATTGACCTAATGCTTCACACATGTCAAAGAATTTGGTTTTGACTGGCTGACCGTTCCAGAAGTCTAATTTGTATTTAGTATCAACACCGTAAGCAGAAGTATCTTGTGAAATTACTAGAACTTCTTTTACACCTGCTTTTTTCAGTGCTTGCGCTTCGCTTAATACTGAACCAACTGGGCGAGAAACCAAATCACCACGCATGCTTGGAATAATGCAGAATGTGCAACGATGGTTGCAGCCTTCTGAAATTTTCAAATACGCATAATGCTTCGGTGTTAATCGAATACCCTGCTCAGGAACAAGATCAATAAATGGATTGTGTTTTGGTGGCTCAGGCACGTACTCGTGCACAGCTTCCATCACTTCTTGATATGCTGCTGCACCCGTAACTTTCAAAACGTTCGGATGCATTTGGCGAATTTTGTCTTCATCTTTACCCAAACAGCCAGTCACAATGACACGACCATTCGAGTTCATCGCTTCACCAATGGCGTCTAGCGACTCTTGTACTGCAGATTCAATAAAACCACAGGTATTAACTACTACTAAATCAGCACCATCATAATCTGATGCTACATCATAACCTTCAGTCTTTAACTGAGTTAAAATTCGTTCGGAATCTACCAACGCCTTAGGACAACCTAAAGAAACAAAACCGACTTTGGGGGATTTCATGAATCTGCGCTCCACTATAATCCGCGTATTGTATGTCTTTTCTGTGGATAAAAACAGTTGAAAAGCCCACTCTTTATATCACGCACCAAAATAACGCTATAAATTCATCCATATAATTTATGACGCACCATTTTGAGTCATTTTTGATTTACAGTCGGTTTTGAATCGGCTATACATTTTATTCAGAGTCTTAAATAGGCGCATTTTATTAAATAAGCATCAAAACTTAGCGTTATAGACATAAAGTTGGCTTGTATCTTGCATAACTTGCATCAATTCAAACCTTATTAAAGATAACGATTTGCTTTATGAAGATGCCATTGCGCCATTTTAAGACAGGAACCTCTCGCTAATGGATCAAACTATGACTATTGATTACCGGCTTTTAGTGGACAATTTAACCACTGCCATTTTATTGGTCGATAGTAACCTGAATATTTTTTATTTAAATTCGTCTTGTGAAGCCCTTTTTGACATCAGTTTATTACGTGCATCAGGACAACCTGTGCTTAATTTATTAAGCATGCCTGATGATGAGTTCAATACCCATGATGCTTTAATTAATACTTTAACTACAGGTCAACACTACACGCGTCGTGAAGCAACAATAAATGTTAATTTTAAAGACATCCATGTCGATTATACCGTTTCACAATTAAATTCTGGTAAGCCTTACCATCCGCTGTTGATTATCGAACTTAATCAAATCGATCGCATGTTAAAGATTTCCAAAGAAGAAAACTTTATTCAACAACACCAAGTCGCACGCCAACTTATTCGAGGCGTCGCACACGAAATCAAAAATCCTTTGGGTGGTATCCGTGGAGCTACGCAGCTTTTAGCTCGTAGTTTAAATGATCCAAAATATAGCGAATTTACCGACATTATTATCAGTGAAGTTGATCGCTTACGTAATCTTGCTGACACCATGCTGGGCTCTCGCCAGCTTCCAAGTTATGAGCCAGTAAATGTACATGAGCCACTAGAACGTGTTCGCTCATTGATTGTCAATCAAACCAAGAAAAAAATTAAGATTACACGTGATTACGATTTATCTTTGCCAGATGTCTTAGCGGATCGAGATCAATTAATTCAAGTGATGCTCAACATTAGCGTCAATGCCGTGCAAGCAATGACTGAGAACAAAGAGTTTTTCGTCGATCATCAACCTGAACTCACATTACGCACACGGATTCAGCGCCTTGTTACTATCAATGGCGTATTGAAGCGCTCAGCCGTCCGCATAGATATTGAGGACAATGGGCCAGGTGTACCAGAAGAAATATTAGAATCGGTGTTTTATCCATTGGTCACAGGACGTGCGAAAGGCACAGGCTTAGGATTAAGTATTGCTCAAAATATTATGCATCAACATAACGGAATGATTGAATGCCAATCAGTTCCAGGAAAAACAGTCTTTAGCTTATATTTACCTTGGGAGTCAGATCATGTCGCGTAATAAGATTTGGGTCATTGATGATGATCGCGCCATGCGTTGGGTGCTAGAAAAAACATTCAAAGAAGAAGGTTTTGATGTCACCAGTTTTGAAGAAGCACAATCCGCTTTGGATCAATTAAGTGTTGATGCACCAGATGTCATTTTGACTGACATCCGCATGCCGGGTATTGATGGACTTACCTTCTTAGGTAAAGTTAAAGGTAACTATCCTGACCTACCTGTCATCATTATGACAGCACATTCAGATTTAGAGTCTGCGGTTTCAAGCTATCAAACAGGTGCTTTTGAATACTTACCAAAGCCATTTGATATTGATGAAGCTTTAGCACTCGTTAATCGTGCAATTTTACATATTGCAAAATTACAGCAGCAAGAATCAGCAAAAACAGTACAACCAATTCAATCGACTGAAATTATTGGTGAATCCCCTGCAATGCAGGAAGTGTTCCGTGCAATTGGCCGTTTATCACAATCTCATATCACGGTGTTAATTAACGGTGAATCAGGTACAGGTAAGGAACTTGTTGCACACGCACTACATAAGCACTCGCCACGTGGTAATAAACCGTTTATTGCCTTAAATATGGCTGCAATTCCAAAAGACCTGATTGAAACTGAATTGTTCGGCCACGAAAAAGGCGCATTCACTGGCGCAAATACACAACGTCAAGGCCGCTTCGAGCAAGCCAATGGCGGCACTTTATTCCTTGATGAAATTGGTGATATGCCATTTGAAACGCAGACACGACTACTTCGTGTTTTAGCAGATGGTGAGTTCTACCGCGTTGGTGGACATATTCCTGTTAAAGTTGATGTGCGTATTGTTGCTGCAACACATCAAGATTTGGAAAAATTGGTTCACGAAGGTCGTTTCCGTGAGGACTTATACCACCGTCTAAACGTGATTCGCATTCACATTCCAAAACTTGCACACCGCTCTGAAGACATTCCAATGCTTGCCCAACACTTCTTAGCAAGTGCAGGGAAAGAATTAGGTGTTAGCCCGAAAATTCTTCGCCCTGAAACGCAAGAATATATGCAGAAACTTCCTTGGCAAGGTAACGTTCGTCAGCTTGAAAATACCTGTCGCTGGTTAACTGTAATGATCACAGGACGTGAAGTTTATCCTGAAGATCTCCCTTCTGAACTGAAACAAATTCCAATTCAGGGCAGCGACGGTAATCCAGTTGTTCAAGGCATTGACCGCATTGGTGTACATCATTGGGATGAACTACTTGGTCAGTGGGCTGTTCAAAAGCTTAAAAACGGCGAAATGAAAATTCTCGACATTGCCACCCCCATGTTTGAACGCACATTGATTAATGCCGCACTTCAACAAACACGCGGACGTAAGCGTCACGCTGCTGAGCTTTTAGGTTGGGGCCGTAATACCCTAACGCGAAAACTAAAAGAACTTGGCATGGATAGCGCCGAAGATGATGTAGAAGAAGAAATCGAAAGTTAATTCAACTGTAAAAAAGCCAGTGTTATCACTGGCTTTTTTATGTGTATGAATACTTAAATAATCATTCTTAAATTTAAGCAATAAAACCCACATAGCGTGAATAACCTTCCACACCTAAATCCGACTTATAAATTTTAAACTCAGAATAGCTTGATGCCGCAATTTCGCTAAACATATGGTACTGATCATCATTGGCATGTAAATCATCTACTGTGTGCTGCATAGTCTGTTCAAACTCATCAGTGATGTATTCAAAACCAATATCCATCGCAATAAACAGCACATGCTCACACGGCTGTACATATTGTTCTTCTACCCAATCAATGACCTGCTGTTGACAATGCGGGCACTGAATATTATCGGATGGAGAAATGTCGAGTTCGATCAATTGATATGACATAAATAGTTAAATTCAGCTGTATTAAACACATTCTATCAAAACTTCAATTCATCTCACTGCATAACGTGCAAAAAAAGGAGCCGAAGCTCCTTTATCTATACAATTAAAACTAAATTACCGCTTTGAGCTTATTTCTTTAACGATGCTTTGTAGGCTGAAAGAGCTGCAACCGCAACTGCAGATAATGCAATACCGGGCGCACTCGCAATCAAGATACCTGTCGTACCTAAACCAAGTGCCAAAATCTTACCTGTGAGCAATGGTCCTGTCATCGCACCCAATCGTCCTAGAGAAATCGCACTTCCCACGCCAGTCACTTTACCTGCTGGCGTATAGAAAATTGGTGAAATGCCATACAAAATCGATTGACCGCCGGTAGAGAAAATCCCGCCCATAATCCCTGCTGCAATCAACACAGGAATCGAGTTAGTTGTGAACAAGACAAACAACGCGATAAACAAGCCTGTATAAATAATAGCAGCCATTTGCCACAATTTGAGTCGATCTAGCAAATACCCTAAGCCAAGCGTACCAATCACCGCACCGACTTGGAACATTAACATAATCATGAATGCTTGTTGTTTTTCTAAACCTTGCTCCATCAATAAGTTTGGCAACCAACTGATCAAGATATAGTTCACCATCAAGGTAAAGAAAAAGCTTACCCAAAGCGGCAACGTATATTTATAACGTTGTTCCGCAAATAAAATTTGCGCCATAGGTGGTACTGCTTCCGCACTCACCGTCTCGACTTTTTCTTTACGTTTATCTTTAAGAATCACTGCCATAAATGGAATGAGCACCAACGGTGTCAAGCCACCAATCAAAAATAATGTATGCCAAGAGATGTCTTTAAAAAGCATACCCAAACCAGCCACAAAGATTGCGCCAACAGGTAAGCCACAATACATCAAGCTATTTAAACGACCACGGTTTTCTTCTGTTGCTTCATCACCCACTACTGAAATCATGGTCGGCATTGCAGCACCCAACCCCAAACCTGTAAAGAAACGTGCTATGTACAAAACTTCAATACTTGGCGCGACTGCCGTAATCGACATGAACACACCAAAGATGAAAATAGACAACATGAGCACTTTTTTCTGCCCCATGTAATCTGCGATACGCCCCCCAAAGAACGCACCAAATAACATACCAAACACACCTAAACTAAATACATAACCCATTTGCACTTGGTCTAAGGAAAATGTCGCTGCAATTCCTTTCGCAGCAATACCGGGCGCTTGCAGGTCAAAACCTTCAAAAAATGCGACCCAGAAACACAAAAATACCGTTAGAAATTTTTGCATTTTTCCCGATTGTTGATTTGCCATAATCGAACTCCATTCATTGAACGTATAGATGGTCATACGCTATGGCATGCAGTGTCTGCTTAATTTAAATGAATAAATACCACTACAATGGTCGGAATTAGTATGAGTAATACAACATGATTAAGACCTAAAACTTTGTATAACAATACATTTAGCATCTAAATAGTTTATTTTTTATTTTAAATACAATAAGTTAATTAAAGTAAAGATTTTATTGATCGAACTATAGCTAAAACTAATGGTGGTGAATAAATCTTTATTTTCAGATGAATGCCTTAACTACAAGTAGAACACTTTAAAATCACTCAGATATAAAAAAACCCGCATTAAGCGGGCTTTTTTATATCAACTAAAATCTTAAGCAGATTTTTTCGCTGCATTATTCTTACGAATGGTAATCATCACCAATTGAACTGCTGCTGGTGTTACACCTGGAATACGGCTCGCTTGCGCCAAAGTTTCAGGACGAACATCTTTCAATTTCAGTGTAATTTCACGAGATAACCCAGAAACCACATCATAATCAAAATCAGCAGGAATAAGTGTTTCTTCAAGACGTTTCATTTGAGCTACATCTTCACGTTGACGGTTAATATAACCATCATATTTCACTGCAATTTCAATTTGCTCACCAACAAATGCTGTCACTTTTGAATCTGTTAATTCAGCAATTTGAGCAAAATTAATATTTGGACGCTTTAACAAATCAATCGCAGAACATTCTTTAGACAGATCTGCACCAGTCATTTCGATAAACTTCTTACCCATTGGGTTGTTTGGCGCAGCCCAAAGATGCTGTAAGCGACCTTTTTCTGTTTCAACAGCTTCCATTTTTTGGCAGAACGAATCCCAACGTGCATCATCCACTAGACCCATTTCACGGCCAATCGCAGTTAAACGTTGATCTGCATTATCTTCACGCAGCATCAAACGGTATTCGGCACGTGAAGTAAACATGCGGTACGGTTCTTTGGTACCCAAAGTAATCAAGTCATCTACGAGTACACCCATATACGCTTCATCACGTTTAGGTGTCCATTGCTCTTGATCCCATGCACGACGTGCAGCATTTAAACCTGCAAGCAAACCTTGTGCACCCGCTTCTTCATAACCTGTAGTACCGTTAATTTGACCTGCAAAATACAAATTATTAATGGCTTTGGTTTCTAAAGAGAATTTCAACGCTTGCGGATTGAAATAATCGTACTCAATTGCATAACCCGGACGAAGAATGTGTGCATTTTCCATACCACGAATCGAGCGAACCAATTCAAACTGAACATCAAATGGTAGTGATGTTGAAATACCATTTGGATAAAGCTCGTGCGTATCTAAACCTTCAGGCTCTAGGAATACTTGGTGCGAGTCTTTATCTGCAAATTTATGAATCTTATCTTCAATTGATGGGCAGTAACGTGGACCTACACCTTCAATTTTACCTGTGTACATTGGTGAACGATCTAAACCACCACGAATAATATCGTGGGTACGCTCATTGGTATGTGTGATGTAACAGTTAATTTGTTCTGGGTGCATTGAAGCATCACCCATGAATGACATGGTCGGCGATGGAAAATCACCAGGCTGTGCTGTCATTACTGAGAAATCAACTGAGCGTGCATCGATACGTGGTGGCGTACCTGTTTTCAAACGACCCACAGGAAGTTTCAATTCACGAAGGCGCGCAGCCAAAGAAATTGAAGGAGGATCGCCCGCACGACCACCAGATGCGTTGTTTAGACCGATGTGAATCACACCACCTAAGAATGTACCAGTCGTCAGTACAACTGTTTTTGCATCAAAGCGAATACCCATTTGGGTAATAACGCCTTTAACGGTATCGCCTTCAACAATTAAATCATCAGCAGCTTGTTGGAAAATATCCAAATTTGCTTGGTTTTCTAAAGTTTCACGAATTGCAGCTTTAAAACGGACACGGTCTGCTTGCGCACGTGTAGCACGTACTGCAGCACCTTTACGTGAATTCAGAATACGGAATTGGATACCACCTTTATCGGCAGCCAATGCCATTGCACCGCCCAATGCATCAATTTCACGTACAAGGTGAGATTTACCAATACCACCTATGGCTGGGTTACAGCTCATCTGCCCTAAAGTCTCAATATTATGAGTTAAGAGTAAAGTCTGTCGACCCATACGTGCCGCAGCAAGTGCTGCTTCTGTACCTGCGTGACCGCCGCCGATAACAATGACATCGTAAACTTTAGGATAATGCATAGTGGTAAAGGAGAATAAAAAAGAATGACGGAAGATTATAGCAAAAAATCAGCCATAAGTTGACTGATTAACTCGATTTTATTGTGTCGGTTGCTTTACCGAGTTTCAGGCTAATTCCAAGCATTTCATTTATACACATACATAATTTGCATATTCCATATAAAACTAAACATATTTCTTGCAAAAGTTACCCGATCAATGTTGTTTTATTCTGATTATTTTTTATTCTGTTATAGATCCCATGAGAATCATAAGGAAGATAAGCATGAATAAGAATATTTTGCTCTCTACGGTTTTATGCGGTTTATGTTTTGCCCCACTCGCTGCTTCAGCCAACGATAAAGTTGAGAAAGTTTATGATGCTCAACGTTATCAACAAGTCTGTAAGGGTAAAAGTCAGGGGGCACAAGTTTCATTTGCTTACCGTGGTATTATCTGGAATGGTACTTGCGAACCACAATTCTTTAGCTCAAGTAAAAATGTGAAGTTACATGGTGAAGAGCCTGAGCTATTAAGCACATGTAGCGCAGATGCTAAAGCAACTACAGCCACTATTGATGGTCAAGAAATTAAAGGCAAATGTGCTCTTGGTTTCACACCACCTCGCCCTAAATAAATCGATGTTTTTGCTCTAAATATCGACTATTTAACACATCAAAAAAGAAGCGGGTAAATCATCAATTTTTACTCGCTTTATTTTATTGCTTATTTAAAAAACTTAGTTACACTGAAAATATATTAAAAAGGATAATAATATTAGGAAATTCCATGGATTCGGGATTATTCGCATTTTTTTTGCCTATTGCATTGGCCATCATGATGATGGGCTTAGGCTTAGAACTTTCTATTAAAGATTTTCTTCGGGTTGCTCGCTATCCTAAAGTTATCTTTATAGCACTGTTTACTCAATTGATTGTATTAACCAGCATAGCATTTTTATTATGCAAACTGTTAGAACTTCCTCCTTTATTATCAGTAGGTTTAATGCTATTGGCTGCATCTCCAGGTGGTGCAACAGCAAATGCTTTTAGCTATATTTATAAGGGAGATGTTGCACTCAACATTTCTATCACTGCGATTAACTCGCTGATTTCTTGTTTTACCCTACCTTTTATTGTGAGCTTATCCATTTTACATTTTCTTGGTGAGAACACTGAAGTCAATATTCCAATTGAAAAAATCACCCAAACATTTTTAATGATTTTCATTCCTGTATGTATCGGTATGTTGATTCGCAACACATTACCCAATTTGGCACAAGCGATTAGTAAGCCAATGCGACTATTAACCATCACGCTGCTTACTTTAATCTTTTTGATCGCAGTCGTTCGCGAACAAAGCAATATCATAAGCTACTTTACCAACGTAGGAATTGCCACCTGCTTATTATGTTTTAGTGGCCTATTCTTAGGATATGTCATTCCATTTTTGGCTGGGGTGCCCGAAAAACAAGCACGTGCTTGCACCTTTGAAATTGGCATTCACAATACGGGGATTGCTATTACCATCGCACTCAGTGTTTTAGGAAGTACAGCAATTGCGATACCTGCTGGTGTCTACTCGATCTTTATGTATGTCTTAGCCACATTATTTGGTTTTATTTTAACACGTCGAGGCAGTTACTTAATTCAAGCTCGCAACACAGAAGCTTCTCACTAATTTTAGCAACTTTTATAAATAACAACTTTGAAAAATAACACCGCAATACGGATGTAGGCGGGAATCCACTTAACATATGTCATGGAGCACAATAATTATGGATTCAGGAATTATTACGGTCTTATTACCTTTAGCCCTTGCCTTTATTATGATTGGCTTAGGCCTTGAACTAACACCCAAAGACTTTGCGCGAGTCACTAAACACCCCAAAGCAGTGCTCATTGCACTTTTTTGCCAGTTGGTGTTACTCGTAGGGATTGCCTTTCTTTTATGTAAATTATTGGCTCTACCACCGTTATTAGCTGTAGGTTTAATGCTACTTGCTGCATCACCGGGTGGTAGTACAGCTAACCTATTTAGTTACCTTTTTAAAGGTGACCTAGCATTAAATATCACATTAACAGCTATTAACTCAATTATCGCTGCAATCACACTACCGATTATTGTTAATTTTTCCATTATGCATTTCATGCAAGATGGCCAACAGATCAGCTTACAGTTCAGTAAAGTACTGCAAGTTTTTAGCATTATTATCATTCCAGTATGTATTGGCATGCTTATTCGTCACTATGCGCCAAAACTGACTGAAAAACTGAATAAACCTCTGCGTATTTTTGCTGTAGTGTTTTTGATCCTCATTATTATTGGTGCGATTTACAGCGAACGTGAAAATATTGCCACGTACTTAACCCAAGTGGGCTTAGCAACTGTGCTCTTTTGTATATTCAGTTTATGTATTGGCTATTTTGTACCACGTTTCTTTGGCATCAATAGTGCACAATCACGTGCATGTGCCTTCGAAATCGGTATTCACAACAGTACACTAGCAATGACTATTGCATTAACCGTTATTGCCAATTCAGCGGTTGCTATGCCCGCAGCTGTATATTCGATCTTTATGTATATCTTTGCGGCTATCTTTGGGTATCTCATTACACGTTTTGCTCCACTTCCAGCAAAAGCATAATAATGAATGATTTTTGGCTTCAAATGATAAAAAGGATGCGCAATGCATCCTTTTATTTTAAGTGAAAATACATAATCTATAGCTGCAACTTGCCGAGTTCCGTTACAATAGCTTTTTTATAAAACACATTTAGGTTATTTCCGTGAAGTGGTTACAAATTCATATTACTGTTGAGCAAGCTCAAGTTGATTACACCGAAACACTGTTAAGCTCATTAGGCGCAGTAAGTGTAACGCTGGATGATGCTGAAAATCAGGATTTACTTGAACCACTTCCAGGCGAAACGCCACTTTGGAATAAAGTAATCGTTACTGGTATTTACGCACAAGAAGACGATGAAGAAATAGATGTTGCCGCTTTAGAAACATTTATTAAAGCGCAAATGCCCGATGCACCGATGCGTAGCGAATTCCTTGAAGATCAGGAATGGGAACGTACTTGGATGGATGCTTACGAACCAATTCAAATTGGTGAGAAATACTGGATTGTTCCAGAATGGATGGAAGCTCCTGAAGCTGATGCAGTTAATATCAAATTAGATCCAGGTTTAGCATTCGGTACAGGCAACCATGCTTCTACATTCTTATGCTTACAATGGCTAGGCAAAACAGATGTTAAAGATAAAATCGTCATCGACTACGGCTGTGGTTCAGGTATCTTAGGCGTTGCAGCATTACTTTTAGGCGCTAAAAAAGTTTATGCAACAGATATTGACCCACAAGCAGTTCTTGCAACCAAACAGAATGCTGAATTGAATGGCGTACTAGATCATTTATATGTCGGTTTGCCTGAAGAGTTCAATCAAGAACTTGCTGGACAAAAATCAGATGTGTTTGTTGCCAACATTCTTGCAGGCCCTTTAATGGCATTGGCGTCAGAATTCGCAACTTTAATTAAATCTGAGGGTGAGTTCGCACTTGCAGGTGTAATTGAAGAGCAAGTTTCTGATGTTTCTAGTGTTTATTCTGAATTTTTTGATATATTAGACGTAGAAAAACGTGACGAAAACTGGTGCCGAATTTCAGGTAAGCGCCAAAAGTATTAAAACCTAAAATGTGTACCTATGAGCGACAAACTGACTAACTGCCCTACTTGTTCTACTACATATAAAGTATCTGTTCCACAGCTTACTGTTGCTCAAGGTATGGTGTGTTGCCCTAAGTGCTCCACATCATTTAATGCATTGTCACATTTGGTTGTAGATAAAGTCTTGTCTTTATCTACACCATCACCAAAAGATGAAAATAGTTCCAAGACCAAAACTATTGATGTCAATCAATACAATATTGACCACAGTGCTATTAAAGAACCTGAAGCCCCAACACATGCACTATTAAAGTTATTCGATCAAAAAGTAGAGAACTCGAATATTGATTTAAAAACCTATTTAAACAACCTTAACTATTTTAGTACTGAGCCTATTGGTAACTTACCTGCGGTCAATTGGGCAGAACAAGCGGAAAGAGAGAAAAAACGCTCTCCACTCAATTATCTTGGTTGGGTCACTGTTAACTTATTATTGTTTGGTGCATTGATATTCCAATTTTTTTGGTTTAATCCGCAATACCTGAAAAATAGTCCAATTATGGGCGCTGCGTTCACAGCAGTTTGCGATGTATTTAATTGTTCACGTCTTGAAGAACATTACAGCCTTATTAGCACTAAAAAAGTTAAAGTACGTAGTACTGGAAATAAAGAAACAAAATTTAGTGGTGAGATGATTAATTATCACGATCGAAGTCTGGCTTTACCCGTTATGAAGATAACTTTAAAGGAAAATGGCGGTGATATTGCGAATTACCAACTTCTGCCAGAAGAATATTTGGCGAAAAGCTTACATGGCATTCAGCGCATTCCAAAAAGTAGTCCATTTAAATTCGAATTTGTGCTGCCAGTTGCACGTAAAAGCTTCGATAATTATTCAATAGAATTGATTCGCCCCTAATATTGGAAAAAACTATTAAAAAAATAAAAAAAACCTAAAAAAAATGCAGTTTTCTTGCTCACTTTTGCTTAGACAATGGTATGATACGCGCCACGAAAGCTTTGTGCTGCAAACTCCTCGCTAAATTTTCACAACAAATACAATCCCAACCGTGCGCTTTATAACTTATCGCGTATTGAGTAGATTTTTTGTTTGATTTTTAGGCTATAACAATTATTAATCTATTGTTACGCTTATTTTTCGATCAATTTTGCGAGTTGTGTCAAGCTACAAGTAATGTACAAGTTTTAGAACTCCGACTTAGGAACTAAAACGGAGTTCATTAATGTTTATAGACCATTTTTAACAAATCACTTTACCCAAGTGATATTTGATTTTTCGGATTAATTCGCATGAATAGCAAATCTCCTATTTTTACTGCACAATCTGATGTCGCTCTTCGTATTCACGTAGATCGCGCAGTTCGCCATTACTTTGCACAATTGCAAGGCGAGCAACCATCTCAGGTATACGACATGGTGCTGGCGGAAATGGAGAAGCCTCTTCTATCTGTAGTTCTTGAATATACGCGTGGTAATCAAACCCGCGCTGCTGAGATTCTCGGCTTAAACCGTGGTACTTTACGTAAAAAGTTAAAAGCTCACGGTTTAATGAGTGAATAAATGATAAAATGCTTGCGGCTTCCGCAGGCATTTTTTTTAACCTGTATTTTGCTAATTTTGTTTTAATCTGTTCCTTGAAAACTGTGACGAAGATCATGACTATTAAACGCGCTTTAATCTCTGTGTCTGACAAGACTGGTATTGTTGAATTTGCACAAGAACTTGCTGCTCTAGGGGTAGAAATTTTATCTACTGGCGGTACATACAAATTGTTGAAAGACAATAATGTTGCCGTAGTTGAAGTTTCAGAGCACACAGGTTTCCCAGAGATGATGGACGGCCGTGTAAAAACGCTACATCCGAAAATCCATGGTGGTATCTTAGCTCGTCGTGGTCTAGACGAAGCTGTAATGGCTGAACACAACATCGATGCAATCGATTTAGTTGTGGTAAACCTTTATCCATTTGCTGCAACTGTAGCTAAACCAAACTGTTCACTTGCTGATGCAATCGAAAATATCGACATCGGCGGTCCTACTATGGTTCGCGCTGCTGCGAAAAACCATGCTTCTGTAGGTATCGTAGTAAATGCATCTGACTATGGAACTGTTGTTGAAGAGTTAAAAGCTGAAGGTTCACTTTCACATGCAACTCGTTTTGACTTAGCGGTTAAAGCATTTGAACATACTGCACAATACGACGGCATGATTGCTTCTTACTTAGGCGCACGCGTAGGTAAGGAAGAAGGTCAAGCAGATAAATTTGCGCGTACTTTCAATACTCAATTAAATAAAGTTCAAGATTTACGTTACGGCGAAAACCCACATCAGTCTGCTGCTTTCTATGTAGAAGACACAGCAACTGAAGCATCTGTTTCTACTGCGAAACAACTTCAAGGTAAAGAATTATCTTATAACAACATCGCAGACACTGACGCAGCACTTGAATGTGTAAAATCATTTGCTAAGCCTGCATGTGTCATCGTAAAACACGCGAACCCATGTGGTGTTGCAGTTTCTCTAGACGGCATCAAAGCGGCTTATGACCTTGCTTATGCAACTGACCCTGAATCTGCATTCGGCGGCATCATTGCATTTAACCGCGAATTAGATGTTGCAACTGCGCAAGCGATTGTTGACCGTCAATTTGTTGAAGTGATTATTGCTCCAAGCGTTGCTGAAGGCGTGCTTGAAGTGACTGGCGCGAAGAAAAACGTACGTGTACTCGTATGTGGCGAGCTTCCTGCAATCACTGAACGTAAAGCACAGTTAGATTACAAACGTGTAAATGGCGGTTTATTGGTTCAAGACCAAGACTTAGGCATGATCACAAAAGATGATCTTAAAGTTGTGACTAAACGTGCGCCAACTGAAGCAGAAATTGATGACTTAATCTTTGCTTGGAAAGTTGCGAAATACGTTAAATCTAACGCGATTGTTTATGCAAAAGGTCGTCAAACCATTGGTGTTGGCGCAGGTCAAATGAGCCGCGTAAACTCTGCTCGTATTGCTGCAATTAAAGCTGAACATGCTGGTTTAGTGGTTGAAGGTGCGGTAATGGCATCTGACGCATTCTTCCCATTCCGTGATGGTATTGATAACGCTGCAAAAGCGGGCATCAAATGCATTATCCAACCGGGTGGTTCTATGCGCGATGAAGAAACAATTGCAGCAGCTGATGAAGCTGGTATTGCAATGGTCTTCACTGGCATGCGTCATTTCCGTCACTAAGTTGGCAACGTGATCATGACAATTAAGCACAGTTTTTTGCTTAATACACTAGATTTCTAATCTTGCATAAAGTCCTCTCCTGCTTTCAGGTTGAGGACTTTATGTCATTTTCGATTCATGGAGTATGAACCGATGAATATTTTAGTTTTGGGTAATGGCGGTCGTGAACATGCATTGGCATGGAAAATCGCGCAAGATGACAAAGTCGCAAAAGTATTTGTAGCACCAGGTAATGCAGGTTCTGCAACTGAAAATAAATGCGAGAATGTTGCACTAAATATTTTAGACAATGCTGCGATTATCGACTTTGCTAAAAACAATGCAGTTGATTTAATCGTAGTTGGCCCTGAAGCTCCATTAGTTAATGGTGTGGTTGATGCCTGCCGCGAAGCTGGTGTAAAAATTTGGGGCCCAACTCAATTTGCTGCGCAGCTTGAAGGTTCGAAAGCATTTGCGAAACACTTCTTAAAACGCCACAACATTCCTACTGCGTTCTATGATGTATTTACAGAGGTAGATGCAGCTAAAGCATTTGTAGAGAAAAATGGCGCGCCGATTGTGATTAAGGCTGATGGTCTTGCTGCAGGTAAAGGCGTAATTGTTGCCATGACCAATCAAGAAGCATTTGATGCGATTGATGACATGCTGGCTGGCAACAAATTTGGTGATGCTGGTTCACGTGTTGTGATCGAGGAATTCCTTGCTGGTGAAGAAGCATCTTTCATTTGTATGATCGATGGCGACAACATTTTGCCAATGGCAACGTCACAAGATCACAAGCGTATCTTTGAAGGCGACCAAGGTCCGAACACTGGCGGTATGGGTGCTTACTCTCCTGCGCCTGTCGTAACTGCTGACGTGTTTGAAAAAACCATGAATGAAGTGATGCGTCCTACCGTTGAAGGTATGAAAAAAGACGGTCACGTGTATACAGGTTTCTTATACGCAGGCTTGATGATTGATGAACAAGGTCAACCTAAAGTGATCGAGTTTAACTGTCGTTTTGGCGACCCTGAAACTCAGCCAATCATGATGCGTTTAAAATCATCTTTGGTTGATTTAGTTGAAGCTGGTATTGCTGGTAACTTACCAAAAGAAGCTGAATGGGATGAGCGTAAGACTGTAGGTATTGTACTTGCATCTAAAGGCTACCCAGAAACTTCTAGCAATGGTGATGTAATTTCAGGTTTAGACACTGAAATGGCAGATGCAAAAGTGTTCCATGCAGGTACGAAAGCCAATGAAAATGGTGATATCGTGACTGCTGGCGGTCGTGTACTGTGTGTGACTGCGCTTGGCAATACCATTGGTGAAGCACAAGCAAAAGCATTAGAACTTTGCCAAAAAGTAACGTTTGACGGCGTTCAATACCGTAAAGATATTGGCTACCGTGCAATTGCTCGTGAAAATGCTTAATCTATTTTAAGTATTAAAAACCCCGCTAAGTGCGGGGTTTTTTGATATATTTAATTAAACATATCAAAAAAATACTATCTAAAAATGCTCTTTAATTTATTTAATCAACCATCTGAAGAAATACAATATTTAGGTACTCCATATACTCAAGATTGTTTAGAAGCTATTGGCTTCATTCTCCAAACTCAAACTTATATTGAAAAAGCATTACTTTTATCATGTGATCATGAACACGCTTATTTAATTAAATCCCATAGGAGTACATATATTATTCGTTCAGGATTTACTTCTGGATATCAAGGTGAAGGACCTAAAGGCCTTGCCTCATCACTTCAACTCTTTTTAAAACATAATATTGAAGTTGAAGAAATTAATATTTCTAAAAAAATAATGAAGAAAGTTAATCAAGCTTCATTATCAGATAATGAATTAGAGAGTATTTTAAAAATAAAATACATCAGACCTCTTCAAATACATGAATATATCTATGCAATCTATAACACACTAGAATACCAAATCAAAAATGACCGCTACTACCCAACAGAATTACCCTACCACTTGATTGATTCTCGAATTTTAGATCTTGCTCTTAAGTTTAACGATGATCCTAACCGCTCAATTTTTAATGCTTTTATAAGATTAGAAAATATTGTTCAAAAACGTGTAAATAGCGATAAACATTCATCAGCATTATTCGAATACGCATTCTGCACAGAAAATCCTCCATTGATCTGTAAGAGTGGCGATAAAAAAGCGTCTCAAGCCACAGGAAGACTTTTTCCTAATATATATAAAGCTTTCAGAAACGAACATGCTCATAATGAAGTATCAAAGTCACTCAAGACATCAATCCGTGAATTTTTACTTATTAATGAGCTTTATCTATTAGAAAGAGGATCAGTTAAAAATGATGATTGATATGGAAAAATCCACCCAACCCCCTCGCCTAATCCTTCGCCAATGGCAAGACTCCGACACTGCACCATTTATTCAAATGTGCGCAGATGAAGAAGTCATGCGTTACTTCCTTAAAAAGCTCAATGCTGAGGAAGCCACTGCATTTCTGCAACGTTTAAAAGATGCCATTGAAACACGTGGTTGGGGCTTATACGCAGTTGAGCTAAAAGCTACAGGCGAATTTATTGGCTTTATTGGTTTACACATCCATCCACCTGAGTTTGAAATAGCAGATGCCCCTGAAATTGGTTGGCGATTACTAGCGCAATACTGGCATCAGGGCTATGCAACAGAAGGTGCAAAAGCAGTACTCAAACATGCTTTTAGAAACTTAAGATTAGATAAAGTTATTTCCTTTACAGCAAGTTTAAACACTCCATCAGAACGTCTCATGCAACGCATTGGTATGGAAAAAGTCCGTGAATTTAATCATCCACTAGTACCAGCGGATCATCCATTAAACCATCATGTGCTCTATGAAATACATCGTAGTGATTATTTGCACATCCCCTTTTGCTGAAGTAAAAGAAAAGTATTCAATATAGTTAGCAAGCACTAAAAGCTAATGACATTAATGCAGACTATAGATTTGCAGTGTGTGCAACCTTAGGCGAAACACTTTTAAACAAATAGATTTAGAGAATAAGAAAAAAGTCTCTTTTATTTGAGGGTGATCTAAGAACGTAAAGACATTGCTTAGTGTGCAATTGCTCATAGAATGCGTAAAGCATTTTTCAAAGAATATGAATATGAAAGACCCTTCAAATTTGGTGTTTTATTCAAAATGACATACATAGTCCACAACCTCTTTGGCTTGTAGCCTAAATATGCTCCCCTGACTAGCGGTAAAAGACTCACCTTCCCCATACAATCGATATGCACTTTCATCATCTATTTGTACGAGACATTGTCCGGAAACTATTTCCATGCGTTCATTCACATGTACTTCGAACACTAAAGGTTGTGGTGAAGGTAAGATGACACCTATTGTTTTTCTAGTCCCATCCTGCATATGCAAGACATGACTAATTGAACGACCACCATAATGTATCGTTGGTTTCTTAGTCACAGAAACAAAATCAAACTGTCTAGACATACTCGATCTCATTTAAAATTTATTTAACTTTTACTCTTCTAACCCACTCAAACTTACAATTTAATGTCTAATTTTTATACATTATTTTGAAAATTTTCTAATTGTTTTTCCAAGGACTTTTTATAAAGCGTGCTATTTCATTTTTTAAAAAGCATCCAAACATTTATTGGGTCTAAACTAAAAATATCGTTCGCTACTAAGATAAGTTGAAATTGTTACATATTTACGAATCACTCAAGCAAAGCGATAAGTGGAGTTTTTGATGTACCAAACATTGAGCAATTGAGTAATCGCATTATTTCAGTTTTATATCCAATTTTCAGCTTTGCATTGTAGAAAATCTTATATAGCAGTTAAGGATATAAAACTAGAAGAAATTTCAAATTTAATAAACACAATATATTGTTTTTACGATTGTTTTAGAAGAATTCTAATTTTCTTAAGCATTAATTCATATAAATACACTCACTTTAATCACTATAATGCATAAAAAAATCTTGTTATGATTGCGCTAACTTTTTGATATCACTCATAGTTAAGCTCTTAGACTCTGAAAAACATAATAATTTTTCTTGCCAATAAAGTGACTTAATTATACTGATATCGCATTGCATCAAAATATGACCGTCTTTTATGATTGTCTTTAAAATCAGATGTAATGATTTAAACAGAATTAATCTCTCTATTCAGATTGATAAATTTAAAATGATGTTAAGTTTATCTGGGATGAACACATGAAAAAGCTCCTTGGTCTTGTTTTAGGTCTATCAGTTGGCTTGTCTGGCTGTGGTAAACAAGAAGCACCTGCAACTGATGCAACACAATCAACAGATAATGCTGAAGTTCAAACAGTTACAATGGCATCTACAGGCTCTGATGCTGACATTTGGCGTTACATTGCTGGCCTTCCTGAAACTAAGGAAGCTGGCATCAAGCTTGAAGTGAAAAACTTCACTGATTACGTGTCTATGAACACCGCTGTAGCGAATAAAGAAATCGACGTGAATGCATTCCAATCTTATGCATACATGGTTGCGTTTAACGACAACAATAAAGATAAAATTGCCCCACTTTCTACAACTTACTTAGAACCAATGGGTATCTATTCAAGCAAAGTTAAAAAACTTGATGAGTTCAAAACTGGCGCAACAATTGCGATTCCAAACGATGGCGCAAACGAATCACGTGCATTGTTACTGCTTCAATCTGCTGGCTTAATCAAACTTAAAGCAGACTTTGATGACGTAAAAGGCACACCTGCTGATGTAACTGAAAACGCGAAAAAAATCGTGATCAAACCGATTCAAATGGCAACTGCTGTTCGTGTTAAAGATGAAGTAGATGCAATTGTTTTGGGTAATACCCTTGCAATGGAAGGTGGTTTAAACGTATTGAAAGATGCTGTGTACTATGAGCCAATCGATCAAAGTACAAAAATGAATGTGAACATTCTTGCTGTTGCAGCTGACCGTCAAAACGATCCTGTATTACAAAAAGTAGGAGCGCTTTACCATACCCCTGCAGTCAAAGCTTATATCGATGAACACTTCGGTGGTACTAAAATTGATGTAAATAAACCAACAAGCTACCTCACTGAAGCAAAATAGTAATATAATTTATTCAAATAAACAGGCAAAGTTTACTTTGCCTGTTTTTTCATTTTTGAACTTTTTTGAAGCTATGATCCAATTTAAAAATATCTCCAAGCATTTTGAGCTTAAAGGCCAAACCGTTACAGCACTGGATCAGATTAATCTGGATATTCCAGATGGCTGTATTTTCGGTCTGATCGGCTATAGTGGTGCAGGCAAAAGTACCTTAATTCGTTTAATCAATTTGCTAGAGCGCCCGAGCGAAGGTCAAATTATTATTAATGATAAAGACTTTACTGCTTTAAATTCGAGCCAGCTTCGTCAAGAACGCACTAATATCGGTATGATTTTTCAGCATTTTAACTTGTTGCAAACCAAGACTGTTGCACAAAACATTGAAATGCCACTGAAATTATTAGGTGTATCAAAAACTGAACGTCAAAAGCGTTTAGATGAATTATTAGAATTTATTGACCTAAAACATAAAAAAGATGCCTATCCAGATGAATTATCTGGTGGACAAAAACAACGTGTTGGTATTGCTCGTGCGCTCGCCAATCATCCTAAAATTTTACTTTGTGATGAAGCGACTTCTGCGCTTGATCCGCAAACCACAAAATCAGTTTTAGCCTTACTTAAAAAAATCAACCAAGAACAAGGTATCACCATTGTTATGGTGACCCATGAAATGGATGTCATTGAATCTGTTTGTGATTTTGTTGCCGTCATGGAACAAGGTAAAGTAATTGAACACGGCTCTACGCTAGAAATTTTTAGTAAGCCGCAACAAAACACCACCAAGAATTTTATTCAAACTGTATTGCAACAACAGTTACCAGTTAACATTTTAAATAACCTAGAAAATCAAAATCATAACAGTATCTATTGCTTAAAATTCCTCGGAAGTTCAGCACAAGAAACCGTGGTTCAATCGGTGATTAAACAGTTTGATATCAGCTTGAATATTTTATTTGCCAATATGACCGAAATTAACGGTGCAGTGATTGGACAAATGTTTGTTCAGCTATTGGGTGATGCAACCTTGATTCAACAATCAGTTGCTTTCCTTGAGCAAAATGGCGTTGAAGTGACACAAGCAGGAGTTCAGCCATGAGAGATTTAATTGTTCAATGGCTGACACAAATCACAGCGCCATTTTGGAAAAGCTCTCTTTCGATGGATCAGTTTGTCACTGCGCTACAAGAAACATTTCACATGGTATTCTTTGCCATGCTATTTGGCTGTATTTGGGGCTTTATTCAAGCAGTGATTTTATATGTATCACGCCCGCAAGGTATTTTGCCAAATCGCGTGATTTATCATGGCTTAAACCCAATTGTGAACGCGCTACGTTCATTGCCATTTATTATCTTACTCATTGCAGTGATTCCGCTAACTAAAGTCATTGTGGGTACTTCTATTGGTACATGGGCAGCAATTGTTCCACTGACCATCTATGTTGGCCCTTACATTGGCCGCTTAATTGAAACTTCACTGCTTGAAGTAAATGACGGTATTATTGAGTCTGCCCAGGCCATGGGTGCATCTCCTATGCAGATCATCACTAAATTTGTACTACCTGAGTCACGTAGTTCGCTCATTCTAAACTTAACGACTGCAACCATTAGCTTAATTGGCGCAACAGCCATGGCAGGTGCAGTCGGTGCAGGCGGTATTGGTGACCTGGCGATTTCTTATGGTTACCAACGTTTTGATAGTAGCGTCGTTATTATGACTGTGATTGTATTATTGATCTTGGTGCAAATCGTACAAAGTCTAGGTGACTGGTTATCGAAACTACGTTAAGGCTTTAAGCACGCGTTTTCATCATCTTATTGAATAAAACCCTCTACATGAGGGTTTTATTTTGTCGATATTATTTTATACTTTTAAAAATCTTGTAAAACTATAAGCGACACCCCCTCTTCCTTATTAAATTATTTTAACCTTATGAATTACAAAATAAAAAAAGCCAATGTCCGCCAAGACTTTAATGGCTTATATATTTCTATACCTGCGAAAAAGAATCTATTTATGCTTCTGTTCTTCATGCTTTGGTTAATTGGTTGGGGCTTTGCTGAATACCATGCCGTGACTGATTTTATCAATGAAAACTATAAGATCGATACTTTTGAATTATTTTGGTTAGTTGGCTGGACAATCGGCGGGCTCTTTGTAATGAAAACCATCTTAGAAAACTTATTCGCTAAAGAACAGTTAGTGATTAAAGACCAGCAGCTCAGTATAAAAAATGCAATATTAGGTCTTGGCGTTTCAGAGCGCCTTGCTACACATCAAATTACAGAGATTAAACTTAATCCGTTTACTCCCCAAAATCCACAAGATAAAACTGGGAAAATTTTAATCATCACGCCTGAAAAAACTTTCAAATTTGCACAATCAATTAGCCTAGATGAAGCACAGTGTTTAATACAATTAATTAATCAATCAGCAGCTCCACAGAAGTAGCTCAAACTCAATAACAAATTTTGATCAATACACAACTAAATTCTAGAAAAGGATAGCTATGCGCTTCATTTATTCTCTATTTTCTGCACTAATGTTCAGCTCTACAATGAGCACGACAACCTTTGCATCCATTGCACATTATGATTATGTGACCAGCATTAAGGTGAATGATGTTGACTTAGCCTCACCCTTGCCTGCTGCAAAAGCAAATGCATTAATCAGCAAAAATCCAGTGAAGCTAAAATATGAATATTCAGAATGTACTGGTAATACAGAATTTCAAGTCTCATCAAAAGGTAAATTTCTTAAATTTGAAATTTACACTGAGGACAATCCTCAAATTAAAAATGATTCATTCTATAAAAATAAAAACAGCTTCGCTCAACTTGGCCAAACCAAAGGCGCTGTGTGGATGGAATGGGACAACGCCACGCAAATACGCGATAAAATTCAAATCGGTCAAAAAAACCTGACAAGCCAATATAACTTTCTACAATTTAAAAAAGACTTTCCCAAAAGTGCAAAATCCGCCAATCCCAATGAAATTGCTTATGTGATTTTGCTCTCACCTACTCATGCCAAATCAGTGCTGAAAGAACCGCAAAACTATGATTTACCCTATATTGGCAACCTAGCATTCAACTTTAAAAATGGCAAATTAACTGCCTTTTCAGTTAATCAAGGTGTTGCTTGCTAAATAGTGATTGTCTTACAGCGTTTATTGATTAAACAGTGAATTTATAAAACACCATAAAGCCATGCAATAAACGCAAGTTTGATCTCAGAGCATGCTAAAATAATCAGCTGTTTTCGCAGGGACTCATCTATGCACTTTGTACATCTTGGTATTTTTACAGAATTTTCCGTTACTGAATCTATTGTACGTATACCTGATCTTGTAAAAGCTGCAGCCGCAGATGATATGCCTGCTTTAGCCATCACAGATTTATCCAACTTACACGCAGCGGTAAAGTTTTATCGTAAAGCGATGGATAAAGGTATTAAACCTATTTTAGGTTCTACCCTACGCTTAAATGACGCAGAGCACAAAGTTACCCTGCTTTCTATGTCAAATAAAGGCTGGCGTAGCCTGACTGAGTTGGTTTCTGAAGGCTATATTTCAGGACAACAACTTGATATTCCATGTGTTCAAAAAGATTGGATTTTAAATCAGCACGAAGATTTAATTGTATTACTCGGCATGCATAGTGACGTGGGCAAGATGCTGTGCTCATCTAATCCACAAAAAGCTGAACCACTTTTAGCCGAATGGATTGAAAAGTTTGGCAATCGTGTTTATTTGTCATTAACACGTACTGACCGTCCTGGTGAAGAAGACTTCATTCATGAAGCAGTTCAGCTGGCTAAAAAATACAATATCGGTGTTGTTGCGCATAATGATGTGCATTTCATTACCAAAGAAGATTATGAAGCGCACGAAGCACGTGTTTGTATTGCAGATGGTTATGTACTAGGTGATAGCCGTCGCCCGAAAAACTACAGCCCTGAACAATACTTCAAAACTGCCGAGGAAATGACAGAGCTGTTTGCAGATATTCCAACTGCAATTGAAAATACTTATCACATCGCCCGTCGTTGTAACGTTTCGCTGCGTTTAGGCTTCCATGACTTACCGGATTATCCAATCCCTGAAGGTCATACCATTGATACCTATTTTGAGCACTTATCTCAAGTCGGTTTAGAAGAACGTCTGGCACACTTATACCCGGTAGAACAACGTGGTGATGATTGGCCTGAGATTCGTAAGCCTTATGATGAACGACTGGCCTATGAAGTCGGCATCATTCTGAGTATGCAATTCCCTGGTTACTTCTTAATTGTCATGGACTTCATTCAATGGTCTAAAGGCAATGGCGTACCGGTAGGCCCAGGCCGTGGTTCAGGTGCGGGTTCATTGGTTGCGTATAGCTTAAAAATTACCGACCTTGACCCACTTCGTTATGACCTACTGTTCGAACGTTTCTTAAACCCAGAACGTGTATCCATGCCCGACTTTGATGTCGATTTTTGTATCGCAGGTCGTGACCGTGTCATTGACTACGTAGCACGTACCTATGGTCGTGAAGCTGTATCACAGATTGCTACTTTCGGTACCATGGCGGCTAAAGGTGCAATTCGTGACGTTGCTCGTGTCTTAGGTAAATCCTATGGTTTGGCTGACCGTATTTCTAAAATGATTCCGACCAAACCTTTAGGTTTAACCTTAGAGGAGTCAATTGAAGCTGAACCACAACTTAAAGACATTGTGACCAATCCATCTAACCCAGATAACGACGATGCAGCCGAAATTTGGGAAATGGCATTAAAGCTTGAAGGGATTACGCGTAATACAGGTAAACATGCCGGTGGTGTAGTAATTGCACCAACCAAACTTACCGATTATTCAGCAGTATTATGTGACGCAGATGGGACAAACCGAGTTGCTCAATTTGATAAGGACGATGTAGAAGCTGCCGGCCTAGTTAAATTCGACTTCTTGGGCTTACGTAACTTAACAGTAATTGAAGATGCCATTAAGCATATTAATGCCCGTCCAGATATCACGACACCTGTCGACATTTCATTGATTCCACTGGATGATAAACCTGCGTATGCCGTGTTCGCTGATGCCAACACGACAGCGGTGTTCCAGTTTGAATCCGTCGGCATGAAAAAAATGCTGAAAGAGGCACGTCCAAGCAAATTCGAAGAAATTATTGCCTTCGTATCTTTATACCGTCCAGGCCCGATGGATCTGATTCCAGACTTTATCTTCCGTATGCACGGTGGTGAGTTTGAGTATTTACACCCCCTGCTGGAAAGCGTGTTAGAACCAACTTACGGCATTATGGTGTATCAGGAACAGGTAATGCAGGCTGCGCAGTTCTGTGCAGGCTATAGCTTGGGTGGTGCAGACTTACTTCGTCGTGCCATGGGTAAAAAGAAAGTCGAAGAAATGATTAAGCAACGTCAGACTTTTACTGACGGAGCTGCGCTCAAAGGCATTGATGCTGATACTGCCAACCATATCTTCGACTATATGGAAAAATTTGCAGGTTATGGTTTTAACAAATCACATGCGGCAGCCTATGCCCTTGTGGCCTATCAAACCGCATGGTTAAAAGCGCATTACCCTGCCGAGTTTATGGCAGCAGTCATGACCTCGGAAATGCAAAACACCGACAACGTGGTGTTCTTGATTGATGACTGTCGTATCAATGGATTAGAAGTTTTTCCACCCTCAGTCAATATGTCGCTGTATAATTTCCATGCCAGCGATCCAAAAACCATTGTTTATGGTTTAGGCGCCATTAAAGGTGTCGGTGAAGCCGCGATGCAATCGGTGATTGATTCACGCATTCAAGATGGCCCATATAAAGACCTATTCGATTTCTGTCACCGTATTGATCTGAAAAAAATCAATAAGCGAACTTTAGAAGCCCTCATTCGTGCAGGTGCACTAGATTGCTTAGGCATTGAACGTGCCGATTTGATGGCACAATTACCAGAAGCTGTACAAGCGGCTGACCAAGCCCGTACAAACCGTGAAACAGGGATGATGGATTTATTTGGTGAAGTTGAAGAAGTTCAGCGTAAACCTTCTAAACCTGTTAAACCGTGGTCAGATGAAGTACGTCTTAAAGGTGAAAAAGATACGCTTGGTTTATATCTGACTGGTCACCCGATTGATGTTTATCGCCCTGAACTTAAAGCTTTCGTTTCGCAGCGTATCAATGAACTCACCCCAACACGTCGTGGAGTAACCACTGTCTTTGCCGGCCTTGTGGTGGATGTGGCAAACTTCCCCAACCGTATGATGGTCACACTGGATGATGGTACAGCTCGTATTGAAGTTTCAGCCAACCATGAACGCTTTAACCGCTTTAAAGATATTTTACAAAATGAAAAAGTAGTGGTAATTGAGGGTGAAATTTACGAACGTGAAGGTTTTGATCGCCCAATGGGTCGTTTAACCAAAGCCTTCAGTTTGAATGAAATTCGCCAAAAGCGTGCCAATGCAATTCAAATTAAACTGACCCCTGATCATTTTAGTAAGACCCTTTCACGCGATATTCAAAATATCCTATTACCTTACTGCAATGTTGATATGTGTACACATATTCCCGTTCAACTTTATATCGACTATCCGTATGCTACAGCTGATATTCATTTAGGCCTGAATTGGAAAGTTGCACCATTGGATGAACTCCTATCCAAATTACGTGATTACTTTGGTAAAGAAGCGTTGCACATTGAGTATCATGTTAAATCCAAAGCAGCGAAAGCAGTGAGCTATGAACAAGCCTCTCAGCCTGCTCAGGTACCGCCACCACCAGAAGGTATGAGCATGGATGACGCAATGGATTTATATCAAGCCGAAGTCGGACAATTTTCTTAAAGTTTAAATGCGTTTTTAAACTAATTTTTTAAATACATCATATTGGAATCAACATGAATCAAACTGACAATGCTGCAGTTTCAGCACATCTCTCCCATGTGCGTATTGTCATGGTGAATACAACTTTGCCAGCAAATATTGGTAGTGCATTACGTGCCATGAAAACCATGGGTCTCTCTAAACTTGTTTTGGTTGCGCCAAAAACTTATCCGCATCCAGACATTAATGCGCTTTCTGCTGGCGCAATCGATTTAATTGATCAAATTGAAATCGTTGACACCCTAGAAGACGCGATTAAAAATTGTCATATTGTATTTGGTACAAGTGCACGTAGTCGCACTATTCCTTGGCCTTTACTTGATGCACGCCCTGCTGCGGAAATGTCACTCAAAGCCGTATCTGAAAGCAAACAAGAAGTAGCTGTCGTGTTTGGCCGTGAAGATCGCGGTTTAACCAATGAAGAATTGGCGATGGCCAACTACCATGTGACGATTCCAGTCAACACTGAATATGGCGTTTTGAACGTTGCGCAAGCTATTCAAGTGATTTGTTATGAAATGCGTATGGCAGCTCTTGGTTTAACAGAATTAACCAGCAACCCTGATGCAAATATGCATGTGACTAAAGACATCGATATGGAATGGGATGAACCTTTGGTCACCCATGAAATGATGGAGCAGTTCTACCCACATATTGAAAAAATGTTGGCAGAGATTGAATTTATGGATCCTAAAAATCCAAGATTGTTACCTTTGCGCTTGCGTCGTCTATTTGGACGTATACAATTAGATCGTATGGAATACCACTTATTACGTGGCATCTTTAGCCGAGTACAGGCTTTAAATAACGGAACATGGAAAAAATCAACAAAGAATGAGGATCAATCAAATGCTTAAACAGCTCAAAGAAGATATACAGGCTGTCTTCGCGCGCGATCCTGCTGCACGAAACACGCTCGAAGTCTTAACAACTTATCCAGGTATTCATGCTCTGATCATGCACCGCATGGCTCATGAACTTTGGAAAAAAGAGTGTAAAGGCTCAGCTCGCCTCTTGTCTTCTTTTAGTCGTTTTGCCACAGGCATTGAAATTCATCCGGGTGCAAAAATTGGTCGTCGTTTCTTCATCGACCACGGCATGGGTGTGGTTATTGGAGAGACAGCAGAAATTGGGGATGATGTAACTTTGTATCATGGTGTAACCCTTGGCGGGACTACGTGGAATAAAGGTAAACGTCATCCGACGTTGGCAGATGGTGTTGTGGTTGGTGCAGGTGCCAAAATTTTAGGGCCTTTTACCGTAGGTAAAAATGCCAAAGTCGGTTCAAATGCCGTTGTCACTAAAGAAGTACCACCTGATACGACTGCTGTAGGTAATCCAGCACGCTTTATTAGCAAAGATAAGCCAAAGGATGATGCTGAAACACGTCGTCGTGATTATGCTGAAAGTATTGGTTTCCAACCGTATGCAGCGACACAAGATCAAACCGATCCAATGCTTGAAGGTATGCGTGTATTACTTGACCGCATTCAACAAAATGAAAAACGTATGAACAATTTATGTCAACGTTTATCACTCCTTGACCCAACCTTTAACAAACAGCAGTTAAACGAAAAACCATTTAGCCAAGAAGAGCTAAAAATCATTGAAGATGTGCGTCGCGAATGCGAAGCGCAAAGTTCACAATCTAAAGCTTAACCAAAAGCAATCACAATCAATAATGTGCGACTTGCATGTTGTTCAGAGATTTTTTAGACTGACCAACATGCACTTTTGTATAAAATAAATTAAATGGATGAACATTATGACGCTTAAGCCCTTGGCAGCTGCTTGTATTGCTTTAACTCTTGCCGCTTGTGGAAGCGCCCCAACTAAGAATAATGCACCTAAAGATGCAATGATCTTTGTAGAACCAGAACTTACACCTCCGTTCTATGCCCTTAACCCTTTTAACTACGATGCCCCACCTCCATTTGAATTAAATCTACAAAAAGCAGCGGCTCAACCTGTAACTAAAATGGTTGTGACAAGCCCGACTGACCCTTCTAAGAAACTCACTCTTGAAGAAAACCGTTTGATCATTCCAACTGTTAACAGCAAAGAACGCTCTATGAAATTTGCTGCATTGGCAGGTGATAACGAAATTGATATCACAGAAATTGATGACTTCTTACAATTGGTTGAAGGCAAAGCTCGTCACTACCCACCGCGTTTTGTACAACGTCAAGAACGTAAAGGTTTTGAGCTAAAACTGAAAGAAGTAACTCAACAGCTTGATACTTTAGCTTCAAAAGAGAATGCTTCTTTTGACATCCTAGTGCGTGCATTCAAAGCAAGTGTTATGGCACGTAACCTAGATTTAGGTTCTGTGTATACCACCAAGTCTTTAACTTATGCTCAGCGCATTCTTAAAATTAACCAAGAAGATGCTGAAGCAAACTTCTGGTTTGGTTTTGGTCTCTCTGAAGGTGGCGGTCAACGTGAAGCGATTCCATATTTAGATAAAGCAATGAAAGCGGGTGTACAAGAAGCCTACCTGTCAGCTGCAAACAATTATATTGCGATGGAACAAAAAAAGAACGCGATTCAAGTCTTGAAAAACTATAAAGTAAAATACCCACAGGAAGGTGAAGTTGCTGATCGTTTAATTCAAGAAATTGAAAAGCAAGGCCGCTGGAACGTATGGCAAGTATTAAATCCACCTAAAGTTGCTTCTTAATCGTATTGATTTAGAAATTTCTTTTGAAAAAGACCGTTTTAACGGTCTTTTTTCATTTATGGCGAATTGAAAATCCTGACAATTATCGTATGATTTGAAAATATTCAAACTTATTTTGCGACCTACCTATGCAGCTAAATACTAAAACAATACTGCTCCTTGGAATCATGAGTACCAGCGTACTGAGTGGATGTCAGGTCGTCAGTGTCAAAAATCAGAAACTTAATGTTTCGATTGCCAATGAACGTGAAAGTATCTTATCTCGAAACAAACTCAGTGAAGCCAGTTTAAACGTCTTATCAATGACTGGCCGCGAAGCCAAAGCCTGTACTGAAAACCCACAAGCTTGCGTCGACGAATTACAACAAATTCCTCAAATTCAGGATGAACAATTGCTTGCAACCGCAAGTGAGCTGTATTTAGCCAAAGCTATCGAACTTGAATCATCTTCTGCTTGTAAAATTGGGTTATTAAGTAGTCATAAATCCGATGAAAAGAAAAAGCTTGAAGAAGCAAACTATAATCAATGTCTAGATAACCAATTAACCCTATTAGATAAGAGCATTCGCTATAGTTATGCCTATATGTTCAAAACGAAACGTGCACCTGCCGATCGTATCTTTGACAACAGACAGGTTCAAATTCGTGATTTTTACAACCAAGGCATTGCAAAATTAGTTAATAGCTACTCTCTTCGTTATAAACCTCAAGAAGCAACGCAGCGGATCACGGTTGGGCATACCACCTATCACATCAATTTTAGTCATTATCCAGAGCTGCAAAATCGTAAAATTGAGCAGTTGATGTCCACATATAACTTGAACTTTTCAGGCTTGCGCTCGATCACCCGTCGGGATGGTTTTGGCTCTGAGTTTTTAGTGGTTCTACCCGATGACAGTGCAAATCCATCAGAAAAATCAAAATATATTATCGACCCGCTTCACTTTAAATATCCGAATGGTGCTAATCCAAATATTCATCCAGCACGTTATCTTGCAGCGACATTTACGGCAGAACCTGTCAATGCAGGCTCAGTAGAACAAATTCTGAATAGTAAAGAATTTCAAATCAAAGCGTATGATCCCTACAAATATGAGCAAGTGAATATCGGTAATAAAAATTATGCGTTGGCAGCAAACTTTTCTGCACCTTATGGACTGTGGTTAGCGCAAAATAACCTCGGTAAATCAGCCTATTTATCATTGATTGACCGTGATGAAAAACTGACTATGCCGCATTTGTATATGTTAGAGCCCTACAATCCGAATAAAAAAGTCATCGTATTGGTACATGGTCTTGCTAGCAGTCCCGAAGCATGGATTCGATTAACCAACGATATTATGGGTGATTCTGTGCTGCGTGAGCACTATCAAGTATGGCAAGTATTCTATTCAACGAATATGCCAATTATTGAAAGTCGTTTCCAAATTTATTCAATATTGAATCAAACCTTTGACAAGGTTGCTGCTAATGCGCCTGCAAAAAAGGATGCTGTCTTGGTCGGCCATAGTATGGGCGGTATTATTGCCCGCTTATTAGTGAGTCAAGCAGATACCACGCAAGATGCTTTGAAAATGATGAATTCCCGCCAACTTGGCCAATATCGAAACATCCCTGTGGTCAAAAACCGCTTGGTAATGGATGATATACCAAACTTCAGTCGTGCGATTTTCCTTGCTGCCCCACACCGTGGAACTGCATTTGCAGACCGTTGGTTTACCAAAGCTGCACGTAAAATCATTAAACTTCCAGGTGCATTCTTATCGGCTATGGGGGATGTCATTACTCAAGAAGAAGACTTGAAAGATTTATTTAAAGAAATTGATCACGGTTTAATTCAAAATGGGCCAAGTGATTTAAGCCATCAATCCAAGTTTATTGCACTAACTGAAAATATCCAGCCGCGTAAAGGATTGAAGTTTCATTCAATTATGGGCAATAACACCAACAGTGATGACCTTAATATTATTAGTGATGATGTTGTACCTTATAGCAGTGCGCATTTGGATGGGGCAGTCTCTGAAAAAATTATTAAGGGTGGACATTCTATTCAAGAAACGCCTGAAGCCGTATTGGAGTTACGCCGAATCTTACGCTTACATTTAATCGAACTCGGTTTGTACAAGCCTTAAGTAAAAAAACCGCCTACATAGGCGGTTTTTTTAACACTAAATTTAATAACATTATTCAATCCCAACTTTTTTGTTGTGCATAGCATGCATCTAAGGCTAGTTCATAATAGGCCAAACCCTCTTTGGCCGTATCAAAGGCTTTTTGTTGCATAACAGGATCATGCTCGCATAAACGCTTAATGAGTTCCATCGCTTCATAAGGATGAATATCATCATAATGCGCATGAGCACGCAACCAAGCCAAACTCCGTTTATTAATATTCACGTCTGGATGTGACGTATAAGCCGAAATTCCGGCATACACTTTTGTGCTCCAATCACCTGTTGCCCACTCTATGGCCAAATTGGTTGCTGCCAAGCATTCGGCTAAATGACCACGTGTATTAATATTCCATAAAAAATGGTTAATCGCATTCATGGCTGCTGGAGGTTGCACACGATCAAGTTCATCTACACTTAGACCAAAACCTCCTGCCCAATCTCGGTACCAATTTAAATGACGCTCTTCAACCTTAATATTTTGTATCAACCAATTCCGTGTTTCGGTGACACCCAACTCGGAAAATTGAGTCGCTTTACTTAAGGCTAACCCCATAAAAGATGGAAAATGTGCCACCAAAGGATAAAAGTTTAATAAGGCAAAACGAAAGCTATTTAAAGTTAATTTTCCACTAGCCATATCTACAAAAAATGGGTGTTCACTAATTCTATTTTTATATGGTAATAAATTATCCCAAAATTGCTGTGACCATACTTGATGTGGGGTTATATGAAATTCCTCTCCATATACATTACGATTATCTTTTTTTATATTTTGTATTATCGATGTCATTTCGCCTTGCTGCCTATCTGACTATTCTCTTCATATTAAGTGAATATATTCCGAACACAATCCTTTTTTAAAGATCGTAGTTTCATATATTTATTATAATTCAAATTTAAATTTCACCATTCACATAATCATTATTTAAGATTTTTTACAAAGGCATAAAAGTGCTTGTTTTATTTTAAAATTTAATATATTTAATCATTATTATCCATTCTAAAAATAAGCAAAATTGAAATGATATAAAAATCCATAACTTTAATGTGAGCGTGACAACGTATGAAGTTAAAAGGCTCTAAACTTTTAGATCGAGAAGCGATCAACAATTTGATCTCTAAAAGATTAAATAAAGTTCACTTTTCTAAAAATTTAGAACCTGTCTATAGACGTCAATACCAAAATGAAGCCGCCTATGAGTTCCGCGTGCGTGGCATTATTATTTTTATGCTCTATAGCTTTTTAAGTTATGGCATTTATCAAATTATCCCCGCTGGTAAAAACTCAACATTGTGGTTTTCACTCTATGTTTGGGTCGGCATCATTATTTTAGTTGCTTGGATTTTATCTTTCCTTAAACGTTTAAACCAATATTTTGATTTATATACTTGCATTGGTTCCATGTTTGCCGTAGCGATCTCTTTTATTATTGTGACGGTGGTGGGCAACGACCACAATGATGCCTTATTACACGCAGCTATGATGTACGCTGTTGTGATTATCTATGCTTTTGTTGGCATGCGCTTTTATACTGCGCTTATTGCAGGATGGTTTGGCGGTGTTATTGGGGTCATTGTGACGAAACTGTTTCACTATAATATAGATTGGACTTTTCTTAATCGCACATATACTTTTAGTAGTTTCCTCGGTATGGCACTTGCCTATGCAATTGACCGGCAACATCGTGAAAACTACTTACAAAACTGCATGATTGAACTCAATCAATTAGAAATGAAAAAGCAATCAAGACAATTACAATTACTCTCTCAGATTGACTCACTCACTGGACTTGCAAACCGACGCCATTTATCAATGATACTTGAACAGCAATGGCGCTATGCAATGCGCCACAAGCACCCTTTAAGTATTATGATGATTGATATTGATTGCTTTAAGAACTATAACGATCATTTGGGTCATCAAGCTGGTGATCAATGTTTAAAATTGATTGCTCAAGAACTCCTCACCATTAGCAGCCGCAGTGGTGATTTAGCTGCACGCTATGGTGGTGAAGAATTTCTGGTTCTTATCCCAATGTTTGATGAAAAACAAATCGAATCTTTAGCTAAATATCTCATTCATCGTATTCATGAGCTAAAATTGCCACATCCTGCAAGTAGTGTTGCTGACATCGTGACGATTAGCATTGGCACAGCAAGTATCAAGCCGAATGAAAAAGATGACCTAAATCAATTTATACGTACCGCAGACAATGCGCTTTATAGTGCGAAAGCACATGGACGTAATCAATATTGTATCGGTGCTGAATTGATGGCCTCTATTTAGCCACCGCCATAATATTCATACGCTTATCTGTATCTTACATCTCCTCTATTTCTTTTCTGCATTATTTATACACAGTAAAGTCGATTACGGCTTTTTGTTCAGACTTTTTTTGTTAGAATCATCCGCGGTATTTGTTTCTGAACGTCGAAGTTTTAAATACAGTCTAAGAATAAGCATAAACCTGTACATATTGACTTTATTTCAGTCCTTAAGCTCTTTTGACAAATACACAGCTATTTATTTTTAAGGTGTTTTATTTAATGCAAGCAGCGATTTCAAAGATGGATCTGTCTACTTTAACCCCTATGATGCAACAGTATATGTCAGTGAAAATGCAAAATCCGCATTCATTGATGTTTTATCGTATGGGCGATTTTTATGAGCTTTTCTTTGAAGATGCACATAAAGCAGCGAAACTTCTTGGAATCACTTTAACCCATCGCGGTAAAGCCAATGGTGAGCCAATTCCGATGGCAGGCGTTCCTTACCATGCAGCAGAAGGTTATCTCGCCCGTCTCGTCAAAAAAGGCGAAACTGTCGTGATTTGTGAACAAATTGGTGAGGTTACCGGTAAAGGTCCAGTCGAGCGCGGTATCGTTCGAATTATTACACCGGGTACATTGACTGATGATGCACTCATTGCATCACATCAAAGCTCTAACTTGGTTGCTATCTGTCTGCAACAAAACCAAATTGGTATTGCCTTACTTGATTTAAGTGCGGGCATTTTTAAAGTTCAGCAAATGGACTATCAACTTGAACAATTAGCAATTGAACTTTCACGCTTAATGCCAAGTGAAATTTTGATAGATGAAGATTTAATTGATCCAAACATTGTTGAGCAAATTAAACGTCAATTGGACTGTCCAGTAACAAAGCGTCCCAATGTTGATTTTAATTTAAACAATGCGCAAAAAACCCTATGTGACCAATTTGCCACCTCTACCCTTGCCGGTTTCGGTATTGATCATTTACCGCTCGCAAAAGCTGCGGCTGCGGCATTAATCCACTATGCACAAATTACGCAAAAAACTGCGCTCCCGCATATTCGCAGTATTCAACTTGAGCAAAGCAGTGATTTTGTCGCACTCGATCCTGTTACACGCCGTAATTTAGAACTGATTGATCCTTTATTTGAACATGGCACATCATTATTTCAATTGATCAATGATTGCCAAACTGCAATGGGTGGACGTTTACTTAGCCGCACCTTGATGCAACCACTACGTGATTCAGCATTATTAGATGCACGATTAGATGCATCACAAGCCATGTTACAAGGCTATCACGAATCCCCTATACGCTTAGTATTAAAAGAAATTGGTGATATTGAACGTGTATTGTCTCGTGTTGCTTTAGGCAGTGCTCGTCCACGTGATTTAGTTCAATTACGCCAAACCTGTGCGCAAATCCCTTACTTGCGCCATGCACTCGAACCGATGATCCAATCGCATCAATCTAAGTTATTAATGCAATTGAATGATGAGATGGGCGATTTTCATGGATTACATCAGCGTTTGATGTCCGCGATTGTTGAAAACCCACCTGTATTGCTACGTGATGGTAACGTGATTGCAGAAGGATTTGATAGTGAATTAGATGAGCTACGTCAAATTCGTGATCATGCAGGACAATTTTTAATTGACTTAGAAATACAAGAACGTGAAAACACAGGTATTCCAACCCTTAAAATCGGTTACAACCGTGTTAGTGGCTATTACATTGAATTAACGCGTGCACAAGCAGAACAAGCACCAGATCATTATATTCGCCGTCAAACACTCAAAAATGCCGAACGTTATATCACGCCTGAACTGAAATCATTTGAAGACAAAGTCCTTTCAAGCGAATCACGAGCACTTGCACGTGAAAAAATGCTATTTGAAATGTTACTTAATGAATTGCGTGAAGACATTGGCAATTTACAAATGATGAGTGCAGCCATCGCGCAAATTGACTTATTGGCCAACTTCGCCCATCAAGCCCGTCTTCGTAATTGGACACGCCCAGAATATAGCCCTGAAATTGGTATCCATATTAAAGCCGGTCGTCATCCTGTCGTCGAAGCATTAAGCAAATCGGCATTTACGCCAAACGATACGACGCTCGACTTTAATCATCGCATGGCCATTATTACTGGGCCGAACATGGGTGGTAAGTCCACCTTTATGCGTCAAACCGCTTTAATTACGTTATTAGCGTATTGTGGTAGCTTCGTGCCTGCGCAATCAGCAATACTCGGCCCAATTGACCGTATATTTACCCGTATTGGTTCAGCAGATGACCTTTCCACAGGTAAATCTACATTTATGGTCGAAATGACTGAAACCTCACAAATTTTACATCACGCCACCAACCAATCTTTAGTCCTTATGGACGAAGTTGGTCGTGGCACTAGTACCTATGATGGCCTGTCACTTGCTTGGGCATGTGTATTGGACTTAACACGTCGTATCAAGTGCTTATGTTTATTTGCAACACATTATTTTGAACTGACTGAACTTGGCAAAGATGCCAATATCGATAATTTCCACGTTACTGCACGTGAATTGAATGGCAATCTCATTTTATTACACAAAGTTCAGCAAGGGCCTGCGAGTCAAAGCCATGGTCTACAAGTTGCTAAATTAGCAGGTATTCCAAATGCGGTAATTAAAGAAGCGCAAAACCGTTTGCGTATTTTAGAAACCCAGCAAAAGCAGCAACTCAATACCGCGGTACAAACTGACTTATTTGCAGATGTCGCTCCAGCTGAAGTAGTTGAACGCATCGTTGAAGTGGAAAAGGAATCTCCTGCACTTGATGCATTAAATAATCTTGATGTTGATAATTTGACACCTCGAGAAGCATTACAGCAACTTTATGCATTAAAGGATTTATTAAAAATCTAACTCTACTTCAATTTGAAAGCCCCCCTATTAGGGTAATGCCAGTCAGTTAAGAAATTGGTGGTGTTTCAAAAAGTATGCTGAAAAAAAGCAGGTTGAATTTTGATAAAATAGAGAAATGCAAATAACTCTAGAAATCAAATGTCCAACCTGCCTCAGTGACAGTATAAAGAAAAATGGCATCAA
>NZ_VOYM01000102.1:0-8108 GCF_013420285.1 Acinetobacter sp. YH01019 | reverse complement strand
TGCTAGATTAAAGCAATTTAGAGGAATTGCCACACGCTATGACAAGCTAAAGCAAAGCTATGAAAATTCTGTTGCCTTAGCTTGTATCTTTATTTGGCTACCATTATGAAATGTCAACAGACCCTAATAATTCAGATACAGAATTATCTCAGCATGTTTTTTATTCATTAAAGTAGATACGTGCTGAGGCAGACGCATTGGCTGTGGCAAATGATCCAGCTGGCGCATCGGTATAGCTACCGTTCGCATTTTGAATTATTTGGCGCTGTGGGCGAGAAGGTGTGGGTGCCGCGGCATGATAATTGTCAGAACTAGCAATAATACGGCCATTTGAACTCGCGCTATCACTGTTAGATGCTGATGAAGCTACGTTTAAGCCACTAGGATATAAATTACTATAGCGACTGGTTACACGGCGCACATAATCTTGGGTTTCACGAAAAGGTGGAATGCCGCCATATTTAGCAACATTGCCTTCGCCAGCATTATAACCAGCCAAAGCTAAAGAGGTATTACCATTAAAGCGTTTTAATAGCCAAGACAGATAACGTGCACCGGCCATAATATTTTGGTGCGGGTCATAGGCATTTGAGACATTGAAGCGGCGGGCCGTCGCTGGCATCAATTGCATTAAGCCTTGAGCACCAACAGGGGAGCGGGCATTTGTATTAAAACCTGACTCGGTATGCATCACTGCTTTAATTAATCCTTCAGAGACACCATGCTGAGCAGCAGCTTGTTTAATAATATTGTCAAAGGCATTTTTATTGCGGCTATAGCTTGGTAAAACTGAAGACTCATTAGAACCCCAGTTGCTATAACTGTGAATATTACTGTCCGGATAATACGTTTTCTTTTCAACTTTCAGATTGCTATAGCGACCCTGCTTATTGGTTAATAAGGTCGTACCATTACTTTCGCGTAATTGGTAAATGGTTTGCCCAGCAAAAGTGTTAGGCGCAGTCCAAAATATGGCCGCACTTCCGATAATATAGAGCCCCAAAGTCCAAATATTTTTTTTCATTTTATAGTGAAGAAATTTTCTGTCCCCAAACAGTTGAATTAGAGTTTAACAAAAAAAAATCAGATGAAAAGGCTTCGGTTGCTGATTTCTTCACTAGTTTGTAAAAATCAAGTCATTTTGATGATTCAATAATCAAAAAAAAATATTTATTTTTTTTTAATGAGCATAACTTGACACACTTAAATGGTTGAAAAATAAGTAAAAATAAATTGATCAAAAAATAATCAATTTAAATAGAAGCCTTAAAATAAGGGCGGCTCAAGCTGTCAAGCCTTTTAGAATCCACAAAGTTATCCACAGGTTTTGTGGACAACTGTGGAAAAGTCCAAAAGATAAGCGTTTCGGGTAAAAAATGAACGCTTGCGTATAAAATTATGAACAAGTGATTACGTGACGATGACAGCAATTTTACATTTTCGGGAAAATACATTCTTTTGATGCGCAGCTGCGTCGAATCAGCTAAAATTGCGCGGTATTTTTATTTAGGTTTAACTCGTCTATGTTCTCGCCAGTTGAGTCCGAACAAGGATTTAATTTCAAACCAGAACTACCAACTAGCTCTGCGTATTATCGTCTATTGAAAAAGCTACGCCGTCAGGTCGGTCATGCCATTCGTGATTTTAAAATGATCGAAGAGGGTGACAAAGTCATGGTGTGTATTTCTGGCGGTAAAGACAGTTATACCTTGCTTGACATTATGTTGCAGTTTAAGCGTATCGCACCAATTAATTTTGATGTGGTTGCGGTTAACCTTGACCAAAAGCAGCCTGGTTTTCCTGAAGATGTATTACCACGTTATTTAGAAGAAAATAACATTCCGTATTATATTTTAGAAAAAGATACCTACAGCATTACCAAACGTTTAACCCCAGAAGGTAAAACGTATTGCGCAGTATGTTCACGTTTACGTCGCGGCTCTTTATATGGTTTTGCACAAGAAATTGGTGCAACCAAAGTCGCGCTTGGTCATCATCGTGATGATATTTTGGCAACGTTCTTCTTGAATTTGTTCCATGGCGGTAGCTTAAAAGCGATGCCACCTAAGCTTTTATCTTCGGATAAAAAGAACATTTTGATTCGTCCACTGGCTTATGTGGAAGAAAAAGACATTATCAAGTATGCGGAAATGCGTAAGTTCCCAATAATTCCGTGTAACTTATGTGGTTCACAAGAGAACTTACAACGTGCCATGTTAAACGAAATGCTACGTACGTGGGATAAAGAATATCCAAAACGCTTGCACAGTATTTTTGGTGCACTGCAAAATGTATCACCATCACAATTGGCTGACCGTGAGTTATTTGATTTCGAAAAATTAGACGAAGAACGCGAGTTTGATTTTAAAGAAAGCAGCAGCTCTTCAACTGATGCAGGCGAACCTGAAAGTAAACGCATCAATATGGTGAATTTAGGTTTTGCTGCTGACTAATGAAATAATTGGGTAAAAAAAAGGCATTCTCAGGAGTGCCTTTTTTTATATTGATGATTTTTAATACTTTGTTGTTAAGGTGTTAAATATTGAACGGTGCGTACAAAAAACTTTAGCCATTTTATAATTGATCATGCTATAACAAGCGACAAGCAAAAATAGCTTGCACTGATGTTGTCTGGAACGGCAACACAAACGAACAAAATAAATTGAGGAAAGATCATGCCTGCTTTTTTAACTGATGATTGGTTTTCAACTGTAGAAACTTTGACTGCTCAAGCTGGTGACTTAAATTTACCACCTGCGTTGGCTAACCTTGCAATTAACCTAGTTGTAGCTGAAGCTGCAGGTAACACAGAATTATCTTTAGATGGCGGCGCAATCAAAAAAGGTTTGTCATCAAATGCAAAAACTACATTAAACATGGATGCTGAAACATTACGTAAAGTATTCCTAGAGTTTGATATGGCTGCGGCGATGCAAGCATTCATGACAGGAAAAATCAAAGTTCAGGGTGACATGTCTCAGCTGATGGCATTGCAAACTGCAAAACCGAGTGCAGAACAAAAAGATTTATTCAAAAAAGTACTAGAGCAAACAGCTTAAGTCTTTTGAAATAAAAAAGCTTACCCGAAGGTAAGCTTTTTTTTTTGCTTTAAGAAAATTTCAAGTCTTTAAATATTCACCAATTGCGGTGTGGTCTTGATATGTTCTAAATAGGCACGAATACGTGTGACATATTGAACTGCTTGACGATAACGTCCATTGCTGGCTTTGTTACGGTCTAAATAAGCGTATAGGTTCACCCATTTATCTGGGTTTTTACCTTGTGACTTAATTCGCTTCTGAATCTGAGAAACAGCACCAGGCCCCATATTGTAAGCAACGAGGGCATACCAATTACGATCAGGGAAAGGAATATGACTATAACGATTTAACATTTGGTCATAATACTTTGCACCACCTTGAATGCTTTGTGTCGCATCGGTACGGTTACTCACACCCATAGCTTTTGCCGTACTGTTGGTCAGCATCATAATGCCGCGTACGCCTGTTGGCGAAACAGAGTCAGGTTTCAAATACGACTCTTGATAGCCAATGGCTGCAAGTAAATGCCAATCTAAATCGTATTGCTGTGCAGTCTTTTTAAAACTAGCTTTATAGATAGGCATACGTTTGGTTAAATCACGTTGAATGATATTCCAAGAATCTTGCTTGACCACATTACGATTATAAAATGAAGCGAGTTGACTGATTGCTCCATTTTGCTTTGCACGACAAACAAAGCCACTTGCAGTTTGGCTCAGTGGGTCATCGGCATTTTTAAACACCCAGTTTAAATTGCTATTTAAACCATTTTTTTGCAATGAAACCGTGTCACCGCAACTTGCTGAAAATGAAGTGAGGTGTTTTGCTTCAATACTTTGCATGCTCGCCATCGTCATCGCAAAACTTGCTTGACCTTTAGCGACCATTTTTAAAGCAGTGGCATTGTCTTTGACTGTACGAAAGTCAAGTTTGACATTAAGACTATCCGCATAATTTCGTGCAAGGTCATAACCAAAACCATGCAGATGTTTACCATCCTTAAAAACGATATCTGGGTTGGCTACAGATACAACAGTCAATTTACTGTTATTGACGACAGCATCATATTGATGTGTCGCTTTACTTGCATTGATACTGTGAAATGGTATTGCAACAGTACAAAGTGCAAGGGCTTTAAATGGGAGAGAGTTAAAAGAGTTAAGGCAAAGCCTAAACCCAGAAGTTGAACTACTGTGCATGTTGTCTCCGCTACAAGTAATTTATGGCCTAAAAAGCAAAGGCAAAAATGCCTCAGACTTTTTCAAGTTTGATAAATTCAATAAGGGTTGGGCAGTCATGACGTCATTCAGAATGACTAAGGTTTAACGGGAAAATATGTAGAAAATCTACACTGATGAAAAAATAAACAAGCTTAAAAGATGTGCGCATAATAAAGATCAAAAAAAAGCTTGTCAAATTTTGTACGAAAAATTATAAAATTATGTAACATAAATAACTGATTTTGTTTGGGAATAAATTTTATATACTGCTACTGTGTAGAAATAGGGGATAAAATAGGCTTTTATTGTAAGTTGTTGCTCATCAAACTAGCCTAGAAAACATCATGAAATCTAACTTAATTACCCGCGCTGGGCATGATTTATTGGTCGCTGAACTGAAGCATTTATGGCATGAAGAACGACCCGAAATAACCAAAAAAGTGAACTGGGCAGCGAGTTTAGGCGACCGCTCTGAAAATGCAGATTACCAATACAACAAGCAATTGTTACGTAAAATTGATCGACGTGTTCGTTACCTTGGAAAGCGTTTAGAAGAACTCCGAATTATTGACTATTCACCCGAACAAGCCGGCAAAGTTTATTTTGGAGCTTGGGTCGATATTGAAAATGAATTGGGCGAAGAAAAAACGCTACGCATCGTCGGTGTTGATGAAATTTACGACCATCATCCACAGCATATCTCTATTGATTCACCCATGGCTCGGGCGCTGTTGTCTAAACAGGTAGATGATGAGGTGGAAGTTGTTACACCATCAGGAAAAAAATGTTGGTATATCAATGCTATTCGCTATGAACTTAGAGAAGAAGCATCGAAATAATAGAATTTGCTTTTATTTTGTTCAATTGAATGCTTTTTTGACAAAATGATTTGCCATTGTGGAATTTTATTTATATGATGGCGCCCATGGAAGCGTGGCAGAGCGGTTTAATGCACCGGTCTTGAAAACCGACGAGGGCGCGAGTCCTCCGTGAGTTCGAATCTCACCGCTTCCGCCAAATTCAAAACCCCCAATCATTGATTGGGGGTTTTTTTATGACTTTATTTTCTATTTTTAAAATAAATAATAAGGTGATCGATAGTTTTTTATATACTTGGATGTATTTTTTTGGTGATCATTAGTCTGAAATTTTTCTAAAAAAACGTTTCTAGCTGAAAAAAAAGATGTTCTTAATTTTATGCAATTGTTGTAATTGCATAAAAAGTGAATAAACGATTCAAGGAAGGCATAAAATCATGGAAAATAATTTGCCATTGTGGAATTTTATTTATATGATAGCGCCCATGGAAGCGTGGCAGAGCGGTTTAATGCACCGGTCTTGAAAACCGACGAGGGCGCGAGTCCTCCGTGAGTTCGAATCTCACCGCTTCCGCCATACAAAACTTTCCAACATTGCTTAGCACAATATAAGCGATTGATTATATTGGTTAATGTTGGAATATAACGGTACGACGCACGTTGACACTTGACGTAAATCGACGGTTATAAAGTAGTAAGAAATGTAGTAAGTTAAAACTTACTACATTTTTTTGCGTGGTTTTTTATCATGGCACGTACTCAAAATAAGCTCACAGCACTACAAATTAAAAAACTGAAAGCTGATCCTCAAAAGAGCATAAAGATTGGTGATGGTGGAAATCTTTACTTTCGTGTTGATCCGAATGGTAGTCGGTATTGGATATTTAATTATACCCGCCCATATACAAACAAGCGCAATGAAGTATCCCTCGGTACGTATCCCGAAATCTCTTTAGAAGATGCACGTAGAATTAGAGATGAGTACAAGATACTTATTCAACAGGGGATTGATCCAACAACAAAACGTTTACAAGCTAAACACCAACGCCGACATGAAATAGAAAATACCTTTGCCGTGATTGCATCTAAATGGCTAGACAAGCGAAAAGTAGAACAAAAGCAAGACAGCGAAACAATTCGTCGCTTAGAGCATGACGCACTGCCATATATAGGGAAGTTGAGTTTTGATCAATTAACATTGGAGCTACTGGAGGATCGGGTATTTCAGCCTATTCTTGAGAGAAAAGCTTATGCTGTTGCTAAAAGATTAAAGTCCGACTTAAATCAAATCTTTAAATTTGCTAGAAAAAGAAAACTCATAACTTACAACCCGATTGAAGATATTGAATTACCTACACCACCGAAAAAAAACCATCCAGCCGTAACTGAGGCGAAAGACTTAAGTGCATTAGTCAAAGCGATATGGATTTACCCTGAGCAGTTCCCTAGAAGCATGATTACGACGCAAGTGGCACTCAAGATCTCTTTGTTGATCTTTCAACGCCCTGGAGAGATTAGAAGCCTTAAGAAAGCATATTATTATAAAGATGAACGATGCTTAAAATGTAAGCAGTAAAACTAAGCAAGATCATATCGTACCACTGTCAATACAAGCTATTGAATTGCTTGAATCCATCATTGACTTATATCCCGATAGTGAATACTTCTTTATTGGACGGGATGGAAAGAACTATATTTCTGAAAATACCATGAATAAAGCACTTGAAAGATTAGGCTTTGCAGGAAAGCATACAGCCCATGGATCTAGAGCATCAGCAAGAACAATCCTTGATGAAGTCTTAAAGAAGCGTATCGATTATATTGAGCATCAACTGGCACATCGAGTTAAAGATCCAAATGGACTTGCTTATAACCGAGCAAAATATTTAGAAGAGCGAAGAGATATGATGCAGGATTGGGCGGATCACTTATATGAGCTTATGGGTAAACCGAGACTCAGACCTAAATATAATTTATATATATTTAAGCCTGTCTAGTGACAGGCTTTAAGAGAAATAAAATAGTCGCTATGCAGCTCTATTTTTACTTGCTAACCATTCATTGATTTGATTCTCAGACCATGTTGGCATACTTGCAGTAATATAAGTGGGGGCAGGGAAATCCCCACGCTTTACAAGCTTCCAAAGCATGGACTCTGAAATGTTCAGTAATCCAGTGGTTGCATCACGATGGGAGAGTGTTCGTGTTCGACCAGAACGGTCTACATAGACCTTACCAGTACGTGCTGGATAGTTTACGAGATCTTTTACTCGATAAAGTTTTGCAATAGACATTGTCTGTCTACTCCTTATTTTTATAGTTAAGCAAGATTGCTTAATGAGAAGCTTAGCAAAAGAAAAAAATAGACAAGTCTAAAAGTATAAAATGAGGGAAAAATAGAAAAGATTTTTTTAAGTAGGTTGAGTTGTTATCTTTGGATTTAAACAGTAGAAATTTAAAAGGCTGTTAGCCGAGCGATAACCCCACTCACTCATCACATCTACACACAGTAGAAATTTAAAAGGCTGTTAGCCGGCAGGGCGTGGATATGGACTTCTAACTATCTACACACAGTAGAAATTTAAAAGGCTGTTAGCCAGCTGTACTCGCTTGCTTGTAATTGGCTATATCTACACACAGTAGAAATTTAAAAGGCTGTTAGCCGTTTGCCCTGCCGGATGAAGAATTCCATCTACACACAGTAGAAATTTAAAAGGCTGTTAGCCACTTTTAACGGTGAACGTATCTGTATATCTACACACAGTAGAAATTTAAAAGGCTGTTAGCCATATCTTGAGCCGATGGTGGAGCTGCAATCTACACACAGTAGAAATTTAAAAGGCTGTTAGCCCTTTTGGTAATGAATTACGCTCAACAATAATCTACACACAGTAGAAATTTAGGTGGTGTTTTAAAAAGTATGCTGACATTAAATGAAGCCATTATTGATGTAAAAGAAGGTTAAGTCGAAGGCTTTAAAATGGTTTTCAAGCTTTTTGGAGAAATTACAACTTCTTCTAAAACCACGC
>NZ_VOYM01000101.1:0-8272 GCF_013420285.1 Acinetobacter sp. YH01019 | reverse complement strand
GTCATGAGAAAGCCCATATAAATGGGTAATGTACAAGTTGCTGTAGAAGCATGTTTAATTCGTCTGATCACAGATACTTTATAAAGTATTTTAATACTTTTTTGAATCCGTCAATGCGTAAGTCCTAGCTATGATGTTATTTATAATTATTTGAGTACTGAATTTAGGTCATTTATTCATAATAACGATACCCATGGTGCGAATGACACAATCTTTGCGGGAAGTGGTAATGACTTAATAGCAGCGGGTGCTGGTAATGATCAAATTCATGCTGGTGCAGGAAATGATTTAATTTCGAGTGGATTAGGTGTCGACACTGTCATTTACGAGGTATTGGATGATACAGATGCGACAGCAGGTCATGATGCTGATATTTGGATAGACTTTAATTTAGGTCATCAAAATGAAGGTACTTCTCTAGCAGATTTTGATGTCATTAAGTTTGGGGAAAAATTCTTCGATGGCTTATTTGATGTAAATCAAACTGATATTGAAAAATTTATACAAATTGAAGCAGATGAAAATAATCATGTGGTTCTAAAAGTTGACCGTGATGGTGACGGTGAGAAGTTCACATCGACCGCCTTGTTAGTACTTGAAAGTCAGCAGGGGCTAACATTGCAGCAACTGTTAGATCTGCATCAAATTATTATTGCTTAATTCTATATTTTTAAATCATAAAAAAAGCAGCCAATGGCTGCTTTTTTTGCTTAAGGCACTAGTATTTTCAGGTCGCGTAAAATACTACAGAGCTTAATCATTGGCATGCCCATAAGTGTTGTTTGGTCTTGACCGATCATTTCTTCAAAAAGACTGATACCTAAACTTTCACATTTGAAGCTACCTGCACAGTGTAAAGGCTGTTCAACTTCAACATAGCGTTCAATTTCCGCTAAGCCCAACTTACGAAATTTCACTTTGTAATGTTCAACCAAGGTGTGTTCAAACCCAGTCGATTGTTGCTGAACGCTAAGTGCAGTACTGAAATAAACGATTTTATCTGAGTTGGCTTGAAGCTGTTTGATGGCTTTTTCATTGCATAGCGGTTTACCAATAAAAATATCTGGTGCGCCTTCACGCCAAGCGACTTGGTCTGAACCAATCACGATAGCTTCTGGATTTTGTGCCGCGATAGCACGTGCTTTTTCAAAAGCCAATCGCTTTGCTAACTCGTCTGCGTGGTTTTCACCACGGGGACTTTCATCTATATCTGGTACGATTGAGTGATAATCAATCCGTAAACGGTCCATGAGGTCTTTACGGGTTTGGCTGCTAGAAGCCAATATGATTTTGGGAGTACTCATTACACTGCATATTCCATAAGTACATCAAGCGGAACATATGAAAGCGCCGCTTGGTGACACGCTTGTAATTTAACAGGTGGAGCAAAACCCTCTTGGTATGCTTCCACCCAGCGGGTCACACAGATACACCAAAAGTCACCAGGCTGTAAGCCTGGAAAACCGACTTCGGGTAAGGGTGTGATTAAATCGTTACCAACTTTTTGAGAAAAGTTTAAGAATTCAGATGTCATCTGTACACACATGGTGTGTTGACCTAAATCAGTCGTTGCTGTATGGCAAAAACCATTTCTAAAATAACCCGTGATTGGATCAAAACAACAACTGGCGAGCGGCTCGCCCAAAACATTTAAACGATTTATTTTAGGGTCTGGATGAATCGACATAAACGCTGAATCTTTATAAGGCTTTTGCCTATCATAACAAAACTTTTCGCCTGCATAGCTTTTCTGCAAAAGAAGCTAACGTTTTTTTGCATAATCATTTAAAATCGTGGCGTTTTGACATAAATAAAGAGAGCAATACATGAACTTTCAGCGTATGACTGACCTCGATTTGGCAGGTAAGCGTGTTTTGATCCGCGAAGATCTAAACGTACCGGTTAAAAATGGCGTGATTACAAGCGATGCGCGTTTACGTGCAGCATTGCCAACAATTAAAGCAGCGGTAGAAAAAGGCGCTGCGGTAATGGTGTATTCACACTTAGGTCGTCCTGTTGAAGGTGAACCTAAAGCTGAACAATCTCTAGCACCTGTTGCGGCTTACCTAACAGAAGCTTTGGGTCAAGAAGTTCAATTAATTACTGATTATTTAGATGGTGTTGAAGTCGCAGCTGGTCAAGTTGTATTACTTGAAAACTGCCGTTTCAACGTCGGTGAAAAGAAAAACAACCCTGAATTGGCTGCTAAATATGCTGCACTTTGTGACGTTTACGTTATGGATGCATTTGGTACGGCACACCGTGCAGAAGCATCTACTGAAGGTGTAGCACGTTGTGCAAAAGTTGCGGCTGCTGGCCCGTTACTTGCTGCTGAATTAGATGCTTTAGGTCGTGCGCTTAAAACACCTGAAACACCAATGGTTGCAATTGTTGCTGGTTCAAAAGTTTCAACTAAGTTAGATGTATTAACTTCACTTTCTGATATTTGTGATCAATTGATTGTTGGTGGTGGTATTGCGAATACCTTCTTAGCTGCTGCAGGCTTCAACGTAGGTAAATCATTGTGTGAAAATGATTTAATCGATACAGCAAAAGCAATTGCTGCAAAAGTTTCAGTGCCACTTCCAACTGACGTCGTGGTTGCAGATGCTTCAGAAATCAACTTTGATGATTTCTTGGGTTCATTAGCAGCAGCCAAAGCAACTGTGAAAAAAGTTGAAGACGTTGCTGATAACGACATGATTTTAGATGTCGGCCCAGAAACTGCAAAAGCATTTGCTGAAATCTTAAAAACGTCTAAAACTATTCTTTGGAATGGCCCAGTAGGTGTGTTTGAAGTTGATCAATTTGGTGAAGGTACAAAAACTTTGTCTTTAGCAATTGCTGAATCTGCTGGTTTCTCTATTGCAGGTGGCGGTGATACTTTAGCTGCAATCGATAAATATGAAGTTGCAGACAAAATTGGTTACATCTCTACAGGTGGTGGTGCATTCCTTGAATTTGTTGAAGGTAAAACACTTCCTGCAGTTGCTGCATTGCTTGATCGCGCATAATTTAAAATTTTCAATAAGATAGTGTATTCATTGAAAAGGCTAACTTCGGTTAGCCTTTTTTTATGGCTATTCATTTGGGCGTCATCAAAGTGCAATATTTCTGCAATAAAATTCTTCACAATACTTAAGACGTTGCAGTAGGTAACACCAATGAAATTAAAATTAGCTTTAGCTGTTCTTATGATTGCACCATTAACACTTACAGCTTGTGCTAAAAAAGAACAAGCACCAGCAGCGGGCACAGAAGCTTCTGCTGTTGCAACTGATGATGTACAAACTACACCTGAGCAGCAAAAAGCCATTGATGCGCTTGATAAGCCTGTATTAGACGAGAAAAATCAAGATGTTCCTGCAGAAGTAGCGAATGCACCTGCGGATGAAGCGACTGCTGATGCTGAAACAGCGGGTTCTGAAGCTGCTGCACATTAAGAATGTAGTGTTTATTTAAAAAGTCCCTGCAAATGCAGGGTTTTTTTTTAAATAGTGTTATTTGTTGCTGAATTGAAATGATTGAACATGTAGAATATGCGGCATTACCTGGGAGGATATTATGGCTCTTATTTCATTGCGCCAGCTCTTGGATCACGCCGGCGAACATGCTTACGGCGTACCAGCATTCAACGTAAACAACTTAGAACAAATGCGTGCAATTATGCTTGCAGCAGATGCAACGAATTCACCTGTAATCGTACAAGCATCTGCGGGTGCGCGTAAATATGCAGGCGCTCCGTTCTTACGTCATTTGATTTTGGCAGCGATCGAAGAATGGCCACACATTCCAGTGGTTATGCACCAAGACCATGGTACAAGTCCTGACGTATGTCAACGTTCGATTCAACTTGGCTTTTCATCAGTAATGATGGATGGTTCACTTGGTGAAGATGGTAAAACTCCAACTTCATACGAATACAACGTAGACGTTACTCGTCGTACAGTTGCAATGGCACATGCATGTGGCGTTTCTGTAGAAGGCGAAATTGGTTGCTTAGGTAGCCTTGAAACAGGTATGGCGGGTGAAGAAGATGGCGTAGGCGCTGAAGGCGTTCTTGACCATTCTCAATTACTTACATCTGTTGAAGAAGCTCGTTCATTCGTATCAGATACGAATGTTGATGCGCTTGCTATTGCAGTAGGTACTTCACACGGTGCGTACAAATTTACACGTCCACCTACAGGTGACATTCTAGCAATTGACCGTATCAAAGAAATTCATGCTGCGTTACCAAATACGCATCTTGTTATGCACGGCTCAAGCTCTGTGCCACAAGAATGGTTAGCTGTAATCAATGAATATGGCGGTAACATTGGCGAAACTTACGGTGTTCCTGTAGAGCAACTTGTAGATGCAATCAAACACGGTGTTCGTAAAATTAACATCGATACTGATTTACGTCTTGCTTCTACTGGTGCAATGCGTCGTATGATGGCTGAAAAACCAGCTGAATTCGATCCACGTAAATTCTTTGCTGCGACTGTAGATGCAATGAAACAAATTTGTATTGACCGTTATGAAGCATTCGGTACAGCAGGTAATGCTGACAAGATTCGCCCAATTTCTTTAGAGAAAATGGTGAGTCACTATAAATAATCTTTCATAGATCGATTATTTTGTAAGAAAAGCCCACTTCATGTGGGCTTTTCTTTATCATAATAAAAAACTGTTTATTTACTTCACTTTAATAACAAGAGCATGCAATGGAATTAATTTTTGCTGCGGCAATATGCAGTGTCCTTGTTTCGATCGTACTGAAAGCATGTCGAGCGAAAGGTTTTAACCCTGTACAAATGATTACGTGGAATTATGCTTCGGCAAGTTTACTGTGCTTTTTATGGTTTAAGCCAGACTTAGCACACATCTCCATATATAAAACGCCATGGATTTTAATTGTCGCATTGGGTGTCCTATTACCGGCAATTTTTTACTGTCTTGCACGCTCTTTGCAAACAGCTGGTATTTTAAAGACTGAACTTGCACAGCGACTATCTGTGGTTTTATCGCTCTGTGCTGCTTATTTTGTTTTTAACGAATATTTTAATGCGATCAAGTTGGTTGGCATCGCATTAGGTGTATTGGCAGTACTGCTGATCTTATTTTCACAACGAAAAGGCAATGCCAATAATGATAATTCGGGGATTATTTTTTTATTAAGTGTATGGGCAGGCTATGCATTGATTGATGTATTGCTAAAATTCGCATCGGGTTTGGGCATGCAGTTTGCTGTAACACTCAATTTGGTCTTTATTTGTGCATTTATCCTGTCGTCGATTTATAACCTCGTCCAATATAGTAATTTAGGTCAAACTAAAAATATCATCGCAGGTTTGGGACTTGGGGTACTTAATTTTGCCAATATTGCACTTTATGTAAAAGCACATATGTTATTAAAAGAAACACCTGCAGTTGTTTTCGCAGGAATGAATATTTTGGTGGTGATTTTTGGTGTTGTTGCAGGACTGATCATCTTTAAAGAGCGCCTCAGAACTGCAACGGTATTTGGTTTGATTGCCGGTATTATGAGTGTCGTTTGCTTAGCATATGCCATGTCTCTTTAAGATAGCTTGACGCAAATATCATTGGATGATGGAACACATCTCCCATTTCTGCGACACCCATTAATAAGCCGGCTTTCTGACAATCAGGGCAAGTCGGGTAATGGTGATCTTCATATTGATAATGGTGAACATAGCAATGATTGCAGTGCGTGCACTCAAACTTCATGGGCATTTTAAGAAGATAGGACATGCTTCACCTCGCTGATATTGTTGTTTTGATAGATAGAACTCAGCAAAAAATAGACCAAGTCGCTGTAAAAATGGCCAAAATGGAGTTGCGATATTGTTTCAGAATATATGCAAAATAAAAAAAGCCCTCAGTTTAGAGGGCTTTGTTTTATTGGACTTATTTTATCGACTGAATTGTTGAAAGCGTTGTAGGGTATTTTCTAAATAGCATTTGCCAATTGCGACAGGGTGCTTCCAAAGGTCTTGTTTTTCAATTGTCCCTTGCAATTGACCTGGTTTCTGACAGGTAGGGCAGTTTGGATAGCTATGTAGCATGTCGCTAAAATAACGCTGTATATAAACTGTATTACATGAGGTGCAATTAAATTTCATCGGTAATTTTATTGAAGTCGGCATGTGGGAGAGACCTAAGTTTATTTTGTGCAAAATATACGCGATAAATGTTTAATTAATAAGTCCCGAAATGACAAAAAAGGGACTTTAAAGCCCCTTTCGTCGGTTTTATAGAAAGATTAGAGATGTGTGAAAATTTCTTCTGCTTTCAGGCGTGATTTTGGTAATTTTGCATTGAAGTCATTTTCGCTGCGATAACCTAAAGTCATAATCACCGATGGAATTAAGCCGTTTTCTGTCAAGCCTAACTCGTCGCTAATAATTGCTTCATCAAAACCACCAATTGGGGTTGCATCCACGCCTTCAATACCCGCAGCCAATAGCATTTGACCAAGTGCAATAAAGGTTTGATTTTCAGCCCAACGTTGAATATCACCTTTTTCATTGCGGTAATAGTCAACATACCCTGTACGACTATCTTTTTGACCTTGCTTGGCCTTGTCATCTTTAAAACGACCACTGAGGTCATCTTGGTTTAAAAGATTGTCTAAATGTTCAGAAGTAATATCCGCCTTAGTACAAAATAAAATCGTATGAGATGAGTCCAAAACTTTTGGTGCGTTATAGGCATATTTGCCAACAAGAGCTTGGGCAATGCGTTGTTTAGCAGCATCATTATCTGCAATAAAAAAGTGCCATGGTTGAATGTTAATTGATGATGGTGCTAAACGTAGTATTTGTAATAAACGCTCAAATTGTTCTTGTGGGATCTTTTTTTTAGGATCGTAAGCTTTTGTGGTGTAGCGTTGTTTTGATACGTTTAACAAATCCATCGTAATTCTCCAATTCGATATAACGTTATTTTAACGGATTTAAGCACTTGAGGTCTAAGCAGTTTATTTTCCAACAATAGATCTTAGTCGTATAAGCTGTGGGGAATAGAGCTAAATATAACAATTTATAGTGAAATATTACTGTATTAGAGTTATATAAAATCATGACATAGATAAATGCTATTGGTACTTTTTGCCAAAAGGCGTTTAATCAAGATGAGTGAATCATAGTTTTAGCATGAGTAAACAGCGATGGATTACACCAATCATTTTAAACAGAAGCTAAAAACCGAACAGCAGATTGGTTTGTGGGTGGGCCTAGCGGATGCCTATGGAACTGAGATTGCAGCCAATGCAGGTTATGACTGGTTGTTAATTGATGGAGAACATGCGCCTAGTGATTTGCGTACCACATTATCACAATTACAAAGTATTGCCGCTTATCCTTCACAAGCAGTCGTACGACCACCAATTGGTAGCGTGCAACTGATTAAACAATTATTAGATATTGGTGCACAGACCCTGTTAATACCAATGATTGAGACCGTTGAACAGGCTGAATTGATGGTAAAAGCAGTGCGTTATCCACCCGAGGGTATACGTGGTGTAGGAGCGGCACTTGCACGTGCGACACGTTGGAACAGCATCACAGACTACTATGCGACTGCACATGAAAATATTTGTCTATTGATTCAAATTGAGTCTGTAGAAGGGATAAAAAACCTAGACGAAATTTTAAAAATTGAAGGCATTGATGGTGTATTTATTGGTGCTGTAGATTTGTCTGCAACGATGGGTTATCAAGGTAATCCAAATCATCCTGAAGTACAAAAAACAGTCATTAATGCAATTCAACGTATTCGTGCCGCGGGGAAAGCAGCAGGGATATTATCAACCTTACACGAAGCAACTCAAAAGTACTTGGAGCTCGGAACAGAATTTGTAGCTGTGGGCGTTGATACCAGTGTGTTAATGAGCTCGCTAAAAGAATTGCTATCTAAATACAAAGCAGATGCGCCTATTGTAAAATCTGAAGGTGGTTATTAAATTTCTAAAATTTAAGTACCTGTATATATGAAAAAGCGGCTGATGAAGTCGCTTTTTCTTTACTATAATTTTTGGTAGTGTTTAAAAGAGCAACAGCTAATTTAAGCTGTAATCTATATTAAAAAGACTTTTTTAGCAGATACAGCCTATATAAATTTGCTTTTTCATTGCAAATGAGGGCAGAGTAAAACTTGAAGTGCGACATAAACCACCTAATTAATTTAAAGGGTTTATGGAGTATATAAAATTGTCATACCATCATCTTAACTTTGAAGATCGTACTGCATTAATGCTTGAGTCAAG
>NZ_VOYM01000100.1:0-8464 GCF_013420285.1 Acinetobacter sp. YH01019 | reverse complement strand
TGATGCCATTTTTCTTTATACTGTCACTGAGGCAGGTTGGACATTTGATTTCTAGAGTTATTTGCATTTCTCTATTTTATCAAAATTCAACCTGCTTTTTTTTAGCATACTTTTTGATACACCACCAGATTATTAACTTACATCCTGAATGCGTCGCCAAGGTTTCGCTTCTTCTATTTCATAAGCCAATTCAATCAACGTTTTTTCATCACCAATATTTGCAGAAATTTGCATACTAATCGGCAAGCCATCAATTGCTGTTTGTCCCATCGGGATTGACATGCCCGGTGCACCAACTACGTTTTGAATCGGGGTAAAAGTCACGTAGTTCTGTATACGTTCAAATAACTGATCAAATGGCAGTTGTGGCGACAAATAGCCAATCTTTGGTGTGGTATGGGCAAGAACAGGAGATAACAGCACATCATAATGCTGAAAAAGATCTCGGTATTGCTGCTGCATTTTCTTTAAACGATAGATAAATAGCGGGGTTTTATAAAAATTCTTCTTATATAAGTTAGAAAGACCGAGCGTTAAGTTATCTAATTCTTTCCGATTAAACTCGGGGCCAAAGACTTTCTTACCAAAGGTTGTCAGCATAAACGAAAGGAAGCCCCAATACTCACTAAAGTCGTTCACAAAGCTTACTGAGATAGGTAGGGCTAACTCTTCCACATGGTGACCCAAATTTTGTAGTAATTCACCGGTCTTCTTTAGGGTTTGCGTAGTTTCAGTATCAATAACACCTGTAATGGATTGAGGGACTAAGCCTATACGCAGACGACGCTTGGATGGCCCATGAATTAAGCCGATGCGCGGAAGTACTTTATTATAATAACTGGATTCCATACCTGCATAAAAGTGGGCTGTGTCACGAACACTTCGGGTGACTACACCTTCACTAATGATATTGATTGGTAAAGATCGAGCTGCGTCACTGTCATAAGTACGACCACGACTCGGTTTTAGACCAATTAGCCCACAACATGCCGCAGGAATACGAATCGATCCACCACCGTCATTGGCATGAGCAATCGGAACGACACCCGCAGCAACGAGAGCTGCAGAACCGCCAGATGATGCACCACAGGAATAATCCGTATGCCAAGGATTATAAGTCGCCGTGCCATCCTTATATTCCGTACTGGCATTGAGTCCAAACTCTGGTAGTTTGGATTTACCCAATACCACAAAACCTTGATCTAGTAATTGTTGACTAATTTTTGGGTTATTCGCTGCTGCACGTGCGTGTACAGCTACAGAACCATGATTCGATGGCAGTCCCTGATAATCTAGATTATCTTTAAAGAAAAATGGAACGCCTGCAAATGTTCCATGCTCAATATAAGTCTTATTATTTAAAGCCTGTTCAAAACAATCTAACTCAATGGCATTTAAGCTCGGATTAACGAATTGTGCACGTTGAATGGCTGCTTCTGTTATTTCTTGGACGGAAGCTTGTTTTGTTTGAATAAGTTGTGCGATTGCTACGGCATCTAGGTCAGACAGCACATCATTGCGAAAGGCATGTATACGCTTATTTGAGTTATCTTCCATGAAAATTCAACCTATTTTTTTGTTTTATAATATAAATGTGAAATGAGTGTAGCAGTAAATATCCTTATATAAGGCTGTTATAGTGCCAAACAATATTGAACTGATCTTAATCATGACAATGTAAATTGTCAATTAAGTCAAAGGAAGTAGCTTGCAAAAATTACGTAGCTTCAAAGGTACCTATGCTATGAAGCAGGGTATCTACAGCTTGTTGGAACTGTTCATTCCATTCAAATGAACAATTCAAGCGTAAGCATTGGCTCTTTTGCTCTGATACATTAAACAATTGGCCTGGAGAAATGCCAATATTTTGTTGAATAAGTTGCTCATAGACTTGCATGCTACTGACAGATTCAGGCAGTTTTAACCAAAGAAAATAACCACCGGGATAATAGTGTAATTTACAGCCTTTGGGTAAATGACTTTCAATATACCGATAAAACTGTAATTTATTTTGTTGTAGGCTCTTACGCAAAATGCGCAAATGTTTTTCATAATGATAATTCGAAATGAAATCAACCAAGGCATTTTGCAGTAAAGCATTGACTGAAATCGTACTCATGAGTTGTAAATGTTGAATATGCTGAGAATACTTACCGGCATAAACCCAACCAACGCGAAAAGCTGCTCCTAAAGTTTTAGAAAAAGAAGAGCAGTGCAGTACCAAATTATTTTGATCATAGTATTTCATTGGTAATGGTTTTTGTTGACCGAAGTACATTTCTTCATAGACATCATCTTCAATCAAGTGGACTTGATATTGATGTAATAACTCCGCAATTTTCAGTTTAATTTCTTCATTGACAGTAAAGCCAATCGGATTATGCGCATTTAGCATTAACCAACAGACTTTTACAGGATAGGTTTTCAAGATATGTTCAAAAGCTTCCAAGTCAAAACCATGCTGTGGATGCTCAGGAATTGTAACGACTTTGAGCCCTAAACGTTCTGCAGCCTGTAATGCACCATAAAAAATATTCTGTTGCAGCACAATATAATCACCAGGACAGGCTATCGCTTGTAATGAAAGATTGAGTGCATCCATGCATCCTGATGTAATGACAATGTCATCTGCATCAGTTGGAATACCTTGCATGCAGTAGCGCTGCGCGATTAGCTTTCTTAAAGATAAATTACCTGGTGGTAAATTATCTATCGCATCATAGCTTTTTTTGTTACGGGCGATTTGCCCCATAATTTGCGTGAGTTTTTTAGAAAATACCAAATCCTGTGAGGGAAATGCAGAGCCTAAAGGAACAATATGTTCGCCTTGGATTGACTTTAAATATTGAAAGACCCGCGAGTTAATTTCTACTTTAGAATTAAGTGAAACAATTAAAGGACGTGCTAATTCAACGTCAACAATAGTATTTGATACATAATATCCAGATTTTTCCCGTGCATAGATTAAGCCACGTGACTCTAACTCTTGATATGCATTCATTACTGTAATTAAGCTAAAACCTGAAATCTGTACTTGTTCACGCAGCGATGGTAATTTTTCGTGCGCTTTTAACGTTCCATTTTCAATTAAATGGCGTATTTGCTTTGCAAGTTGTTCAGATTTATACATGGCTGTATGTGCTTCATATGTTTGTTATAAATATATCAAGAAAAATTCAATAGAAATAAAATTTATATAACAGTTGATGCCATAACTATTAAAAATTGCAAATTATCTGTGTATTCATCTTCAATTTTAGTCGCTGTTATAGCTTTTAATTCGACTTCTGTATCTAGTTTTATCTAGCAACAACGCCATAATTCATTAGTGTTTTGTCTTGAAATGGAGCTTTAAATGTTTGTAGCCAGTGAATTAACCGTATTAAACCAATTACTGGTGGATCAACCCATTTCAGATGCTGTAATGAAACGTTTAAAACAAGAGAATAGTCACATTGAAGCGACTTTATTGAGAACAAGGGTTTTGAGGCAAGTCGAGCAGGTGGGTTATATCGCAATTAATCAGGAAAATATGCAAGCAAAAGCTGAAAATATGGCCTATTTATTTGCACCTGTGATATTGGCTAACTTAAACCAAAAAGTGATGTATAACACACCAAAAACGATTGAAAATACTGCAATTTTGGGTCACTATTATAATGCTGAAACATTGATTGAAAATATTAAAATTGATGACTTATTGGACAGTTTGGGATTGTATATTCAACTTGATCCTATTGATTTTAATGAAGTTGATTGTTTTTACTATAATTTAATCAATAGCTTATCTAACTCAAAAGTATCTAAAGTGATTTGTATAAGTCGTTTAAGTATTAACCAAGATAATATCAAACAATTAGAACACGCTTTAAATGTACAAATACAAGTACTGCATCCAGAAATTGAAGCTATTAATTTTGATTTAAATAAAATCAATATGTTGAAACTGTTATTTAAGAATAAAGATAACGAGCATGCAGAGTTATGCCAAAAGTATTCTTTTATTAATGCTAAGTTATTAGAGTTATTAGGTTTATATCAATTCAAACAAGCTCAGACACTTATTGAAGATATGTTTTATTCCGAGCATATTTTTGAGAAATTATCTGTCTATGGTGAATATATGCAAACCCGTATTCAGCACAATAAGAGCTTATAAAACTGTGTAGTAAGTTAAAAAAGCAGTTATAAATTAACTGCTTTTTAATATTTGAATTTCTAAGTCTTACGGTAGATATGAGTTATCTGCACCAACTACAAAGGCTACACCAATACAAAACAATAGCGCGTAAATCCCGAACCAAATAATGGCGCGTTTGAAGGCTTTATCAGAAATTTCACTGTCAGCATATTTTTGCTGTTTTTTCGGTTCTTGATCACTCATAAGATTTACTCGAAATACCTAATGGTTGTAGGTGATTATTCATGGTTCTTTGAATGAGGGATAGATACAAAAAAAAGATAAATTTCTATAACAGTTATAGTTCTGTATACATGGAATAAATAAGTAAATATGTTGTTAATGAATAATTAAAAACGTTAGATCAAAGGTAAGTCTTAAACGATAAATCTATATAAGGCGTAGAGAATGAATTGTTTGTATATGAAATAAATGCAATGGTTGCTTGAGCAACATGTAGCGTAAGTTAGTTGTAGATTTTAAATTGAACCGTACCGGGTTTGTCGGAGACTTTTTTATTTAAGTTAGGCCACCTGACCTAACGGGTTAATCTTATCATAGTACATTGCTTCAAAATCAAAAGGTGATACATAACCTAGTGCACTGTGTACACGCTTTTTATTGAACCAATCTACCCAGTTTAGTGTCGCAAGTTGTACATCTGCTAAACCTTGCCAATCTGCTTTTAGATATTCAATTACCTCTGTTTTGTATAAGCCATTCACCGTTTCAGCCAAAGCATTATCGTATGAATCACCAGTCGTACCGACTGATGCTCGTAAATTTGCTGCTTCTAAACGATTGGTATAGCGAATGGAAAGATATTGCACACCTCTGTCGGAATGATGAATCACATTCTTTGGCATGCCGCGATCATGCAATGCTTGCTCCAATGCATCGAGCACCATATCTGTATTCATCCGTGTAGATACTTTCCATCCAACAATTGCTCGTGAAAACACATCAATAATAAAGGCGGTATAGACCCAGCCTGAATGAGTTTGAATATACGTAAAGTCACCGACCCATAGTTGGTTTGGATGATCAGCACTAAAATTACGTTTCACTAAATCATCTGCTCGTTTTTGGTCATCCCGGCTACGGGTAGTTTGTTTATTCTTACCGCGCCAAACACCTTGTATACCTAGCTTCTGCATCAATCGAGCAACTGTACAACGTGCAATCACATAGCCTTCACGTTTCAGTTGTTGCCAGACCTTACGCACACCGTATCGACCTGAACTTTCTTTCCAAATTCGTTTAATCTCCTCAGCATGATGCAAGTCATGTAAATCTCGCTTTGCTCGATGTTCTGGATTTTCGCAGAGATCTAGAGTCCGGTAATAGGTTGAAGGTGCGATCGGTAAAATTCTACAAATCGCCTCGACTCCGTACAGCTCTTTATTATTATGGATAAAATCCACCATTATTTGTGTGGGCGGTCGAGCTCCGCCTGGGCGAAAAAAGCGGCTGCTTTACGTAGAATCTCATTGGCGCGTTGCAGTTCTTTATTTTCGCGTTCCAGTTGTTTGATACGTTCTTGGTCTGAAAGCTGCTGTACTTTAACTGGATTTTGTTTATCTAAATATTTTTGATACCAAACACGTAGTGTTTCAGGAGTACAACCCTTGCGCAGTATACTGCTCAGGGAGCAATAGCGGTGATCGCAGCCCAATTCGATGGATAATCTTTTTCAGATTCAATCAATAATTGAACCGCTCTTTCTCTGATTTCAGGGGTATATTTTAATTTTGTCATCGGGATAGTCTCTCAGAATATTGACTCTCCGACAAACCCGGTACGGTTCAGGCTGCCTGAGAAGCATCGCTTCGCAAGGGAATGGAAGATCACGCCACTAGGTTTACCTCGCCGATGCCATGCTTCATCTAATGCCTTAATTACTAAATGTTGGTCTGCTTGGGCCGACATAGACCAACCAATCACTCGATGAGCATACAGATCAAGAACAACTGCAAGATAAGCCCATGTTTTAACTGTCCAAATATAGGTAATGTCACTGCTCCATACATGATCAACGCTGAAGCATTTTAGATCGTTGTCCTATTTCATTTCTCTTCCTTATTCACTTAATACTTTGCAAGCAAAGCCTTACAAATTTCTCGTTTCTCTGGCTCTGAAAGTTGATGCGATAGAAGTCCTTCAATGGTGAAAACCGCGATTTTTACTCTTGTCTCAATAAGATCATGTGCAATCTCCAATGTCTGTAGCTCTAACCGCAGCAATCCTTCGACCAAGAGATGAAATTTTTCATGCCACTCTCGTAGTTCTGTGGAAAACTTTATTCTTGCATGTACTGTACTGACTAAGCGATTCGCTAATTGAAGCTGCTCAACGACCCAAATTAAACGCTCAGTAGGATCTTGCGTCGACTGCAAGATATATGCATTCAAATGCTTGGTTAACTCAGCATTTAGAATACTAACTAAAAGTTCATCTTTATTTTTGAAATACCAATAAATGGTATTGGGTGCAACCTGCGCTTCATGTGCAATACGATTGATTGAAGTCGCGTCATAGCCTTCGTTTAGAAATAAATCACGCGCAGCATGGATGATCTCTTCTTGTTTTTCTTCACGATCCTGTACGCGCTTATTACGAGCCATTAAATTTCTCACTCTTATAAAAAAGTTGAATTGCGAGTACCAAAACAATTCAAAGACCACATCGTAAATTTTTCTTGAATGTGATTCAAGAATATCGTTAAAATGAGTGATCTTGAATGCCATTCAAGAAAATTAAACAACAAGAATGCTGCACTGAGGATGAATGAAAATAAACGTATTCCTCTGGTGTACTTTTAAATAAAAACAAGATGGAACGTTGTCATCGTTATATCTGAGATTAGGTCAAATTCTATGTCGAACCGTAAATATCCCGATACATCTAATATTCAAAAATCTATCCTTAAATCTACATTTGTAACGGATGGCATTCCATGCTCTGCAACACTTCATGTTCCTGTAAAGATTGAAGACAAAGCATTGCCTGCCATTTTGATGGTCGGAGGTTGGGGGAGTGTGCAAGGTGCTTTGACGACCTCTTTTATCAATCACTTTGTGGCGGATGGTTATGCCGTGATGGAGTTTGATTACCCGGGCTGGGGCTTAAGTGGAGGCTTGCCACGACAAGATATTAATCCTTGGCGACGTGTAAAAACGGTGAATAGTGCATTAGCACATTTAAAAAATTTACCCCAAGTCAATGCACATCATATTATCGTTTGGGGCACATCATTTGGTGGAGGTCATGTTGTTGATCTGGTTTCACAACATCCAGACTTGAAGGGTGCGATTATTCAAGTACCGATGTTGGATGGCGTCAGTACGGTACGTTCAGTTCCCGTTAAGCAAATGCTGAAATTTTTAAGCTATGGTGTGGCTGACTCTGTCAAACCGGGTACTCGAATTTGTATACCGACCATCTCTGAAAAAGGAGCATTTGGGTCGATGGATCGTGATGGGGCTTGGAATGCGTTGCAGCTGGCACTGAATGCACATGATCAAAAATATGATAATCGTGTGACTGCACGTTCTCTGTTAACCATGGGCTTTTACCGTCCTTGGAAACGTTTAAAAGATGTCAAAGTTCCCATGCTCATTATTGGCGCAACACAAGATACTGTTGCGCCATTTGTCGCGGAAAAAATAGAAAAAGTAAATAATCCATTACTTAAAGTGATTGAAATGGAAGCAGATCATTTTGATCCTTACTTCGAACCATATTTTCCAAAAAATCTGCAATATCAATTAGATTTCTTAAAGAGCCTAAATGAATAGTCCATATCCCGATAAAAATATAAGACATATATAAGTCCTAAAGATCATGCTATAGCAGTAGATAATTAAAGAAGCCTAATGCTGTATTGCGCTTCTTTAATTTAATTTTTGAGTAATTTTTTTAATTCTAGCCGTCGTTAATATCATTGATCTAAAATATGTAGTAAGTACGCAGCTTTGGATTGAGTTATGCGTTGATCGCAGATTTCCTGCAAGACCGACAATCGTTTAAGTTCTTTATCCGACATAGACACCAACATATCAAACCGTCCGCTAAGGAAATCGCAAAAGTGCATATTCTAAAAGCGGACATTTTTACTTTGGAGAAACCGGACATTTCTATTTTGGAGTTACAAATACTGTTATTCACCAATTAAAATGTCTATGCGATAAACCATTTAAAATGTCCTGTTTTTAACCACAAGAGTCAAGCACAGGATTTAAGTTTCTTTTTTCAACAACAGCTTTCTGAGCTTTACGACTTGGC
>NZ_VOYM01000099.1:0-8534 GCF_013420285.1 Acinetobacter sp. YH01019 | reverse complement strand
TAAGCTATACATGTATATCAAGTGACCATTGGGATAGCTTTGTTACGACCTTTAAAGAATGCAAACAGTTGATTGGTAAATTTTTCACTGTGGGTATAGAAGGCAATAATTGTCGATTACGGCATCGGATCAGGCGAGGCTTTAGGAGAAGCTGCAACTTCTCCAAAAAGCTTGAAAATCATTACAAAGCCTTTGATTTAGCGTTCTTTTATATCAATAATGGATTCGTTTAATGCCAGCATACTTTTTGAAACACCACCAAAAATGTAACTACGTTACAGTCTACTCAGGTACAACAGCAGACAGAAGTAGACACCTTAAGGTTACAAGTTGAAATGCTACAGAAACAGCTTAGAAAAGCCGAAGAAACAGAAGATTTCTTGAAGGAACAAATCAAAACTAAGGATAGTAGTATTAATTTGCTTCAAACTCTTTTAACAGCTCCTAAATCGTCAGTACAAGGTAGTGTAGAGAAACAACAGAGTGATCCAGTTCTTTCTAAGCTACCTGAGCTTGAAAAGAAGCAAGAAGAACATCTAATTCCGAAGCCTATCCTTGAAGAAGAGAAGAGACCAAAGAGAAAGGGCTTATTTAGTCGAGTTGTTAGTGCCGTATTTGATGAGTGAAGGCTCGTATATTAGCCAACGATTTACTGTTTATTTCCTTACATACACTACAATTGCACTGTCCTATTTAAGATTTACTTATGATCTCAAACATCTCTATTACCCAAAATCAGTTTTTACAGACGAAAGCTTCCAGTGAAAAAAAGGAGTTGGGGCAATTCTTTACACCTAGTGAAATAGCAACATTCATGGCTAGTTTGATCACTCTTGATAAAGATAAGAGCCAATCTATTAGTGTTCTAGATGCAGGTGCAGGTGCAGGTATTTTGGGGATTTCTGCATTATTAAAATTAAAAGAATTAGGCTTTAAAAAATTACATTTAACAGCCTATGAGAAAGATGATTTAGTTATTCCATTACTAGAAGAAAATTTAGATACTTTTTTAAAAGAAAATGAAGAAGTTTCATTTAGTTATGAGGTAATCAATCAAGATTTTATCTTAGAAAAAAACAATCAGACCTACGATGTTTGTTGTATTAATCCTCCATATTTTAAATATTCTGTGAAAACTTCACCTTATGCCAAATCAATGGCTCATTTATTTAAGGGTGATCCTAATATTTATGCTCTGTTTGTTGCAAAAGCATTAAGCCTTTTAGCTCCACAAGGAGAGCTAATTTTTATTACTCCTCGTAGTTTTACCAATGGGCTATATTTCAAAGGATTTAGAAAATATTTACTTAAAAACAATAGCTTAAAAGCAATCCATATTTTTAAATCAAGAAAAGATGCTTTTAAAGAGAGTGATGTACTTCAAGAAAATGTCATTTTCAAAATTGTGAAGGATCTACAGCAATCTAATATCCGTGTTTCATCATCAAATGGCGTAGATGATCTCAATAAATCAGAGATTAACGATTATGACTCTGATCTGCTTTTAGACAGTACCTCTAGTGAGTCTTTTATTCGTATTCCTGAAAGCCAAGAAGATGCAGAAGTTCTATCTTTGGTTGAAAGTTGGGGAAATACATTTGATGAAATGGGTTACTTCATTTCAACAGGTCCAGTAGTTGAATATCGTTCAAAAGAGTTTTTAGAACCCACTCAAACTGATTCATTACCCTTGATCAATGCACATAATCTACAAGATTTAAAAGTTGTATTTGATGGATCTCATAAGAAGGATAAGAGATTTTATTTAATTGAGGGTGCGAGTAAGTGGTTAGTACCTAATAAAAACTATGTCCTAATTCGTAGAATTAGTTCCAAAGATGAAAAGAAGAGAATTGGTGCTTCTGTATATGAAGCATCTAATTTTAAACAAGATTTTGTAGCTTTAGAAAATCATATTAATTTTATTGGCCACAAAGAACGAGATATGACTCTTGAAGAAACGTATGGTCTAGCTTTGATATTACGCTCGAATTTGTTTGATACCTATTTTAGAACTATCTCTGGCAACACTCAGGTAAATGCCACAGAGATAAAAACCTTAAAATTCTGCTCGAAAGAAGTAATTGAAGAGTTAGGTTTGGATTGGCTAGCAGGAAAAATTGACGAAGACCAAACGGACGAATTTTTAAAAGATCGGATTAAATATGAATCAAGATATACAGTCTAAAATTGATCAAGCACAGCAGTTGTTGAAGGCTTTTGGTTTACCTCCTGCTCAACAGAATGAAAGGGCGTGTTTAACACTACTTGCTTTAGCTAATTTAAAGCCTTCTGATGATTGGGACAGTGTTACAAATAGTCTCTACCGTACCGTAGATCTAATGGCATTTATGGCTGTATTTTATCTTAAAGAATATAAAGCAAATACCCGTGAAACTATTAGACGACAAACATTACATCAGTTCATGCAACATGGGCTTGTAACTAAAAATAGAGATGACTTAACAAGACCAACCAATAGTGGTCAAACGAATTACAGTCTAAATGCTGAAGTGATAAAAATTTTAAAAAAAATGCCTAATGGAGATTGGAAGAGCGAAGCCGAAACTCATGCAATTAACGCTAAATTATTGCTTAAGGCTCATAAAAAACGTGTGGCTAAGACGCAAGTTTTGGTTAATTTACCGTATATGGTAGAGCCGTTGCGCCTTTCAGCAGGTGCCCATAACCAATTACAAGCAGATATTATTCACACATTTTTACCCCAGTTTGCAGGTGAAGAAACACGACTTCTATATGTTGGGGACACAGCAAGTATTGATGGAACTGGTGGGAAATTTGCATTTTTAAACTCAGAATGGTTCGCAAAATTAGGAATCCCTGAGCTTGCTAAAGATAAATTACCTGATGTTGTGGCTTTCGATCCTGAAAAGGAATGGCTCTATTTGATAGAAGCAGTCACAACTCACGGCCCAATCTCAGAAAAAAGATGGCAAGAATTACAGACTATGTTGGAGAGTACCCATCTAGGTTGTGTGTATGTCACAGCATTTCCTGATAGAGCTACATTTAGAAAATATTCTGCCGATGTGGCATGGGAAACTGAAGTTTGGTTAGCTAATGAACCTGAACACATGATTCATTTTAACGGGGATCGGTTTTTAGGACCCCATTAAACACATAATATATTTGTTTTCACGTTTATGGTGTGCTATTTTTTGAAAAAATCATAGATGTACTTAACTATGACCTATAGTGAATTTCAGACAGAACTTATTAATAGTGGTTTAAGTATTAAGGACTTTGCATCCCTTATAGGGATGCATCCTAACTCAGTTACTAACTACAAAAGTAAGGGAGTTTTGCCCTTAAATTTAGCGATAGTTATAACTTTGCTTGCAGAACTAAAAACTAATGGCATTGATCCAGCAGCTATTATTGAAAAAGTAAAAAGAAAGCATTTTCTAGATATAGCTGAGAGCAAAAACTAGGATGAAATTTAAAACATGTAAGAACGAATTAAGTAATTGACGTGAAGTAATGAGTATTGATAAATTTCGAAATTATTTATTATTTCAAATAAGTAATACTTTTTAAAAGACGAAAAAAAAGCCCATAACTTTGGCGAGTGGGGGCTTCTTTTTCAGGACAGAGCATTAGAATGACCGCCCCTAGAATCTTTGGTCATTTTATCTATTGCTTTGAGAAAAAACAATGCAAATTGGATAAAAACATTGACCGAAAAATGTAAAAGTTCTTTTGAAGAACAAATATTGGGCGTATTGCCCTTTAAACCATATTGTGTAAAAGAAAAGGGCAGCCGTCTAACTATGAGTGTTAGACAGAAAGCTTTGCACTACCCTTATATTCAATTCAATACACATTTCCGTAAAACCTTCATCATTCTAGATTTGGATTATGAAAATGCCTTAACGGAAATAGTCTATTGTCGGATTGGTTTACCGCTTCCAAACTTCGTTGTAGCTAATTTTGACAACGGTAAGGCTCACGCCTATTTCAAGCTAAAGTACCCGATTATTGACACCCGTGGCTTACCAGAAGGAAGCCAAGAACGGTACGAAGTCAAGTATGGGAGGAAAAGTTCTGCAAATGATAAGCCTCAGAAATCATTAAATTTTTATAACCATATAAAGATCGAACTCACAGAAGCCTTTGATGCTGACCGAGGTTATGCAGGGTTACTTTCTAAAAACCCCGTTTCTCCCAATTGGAGAACAACACACCTTCGTGATGAACCGTACACCCTTTATGAGTTAGCCCAAATATTAAAAATTCCTCCCAAAAGGGAAGATCCTAGAAAAGAATTAGTAAAATTTTCGAAGGAAGAAGCAAAAGAAGCTGGCAGAAATTGCTATGTTTTCTATACCGCTTGCGAGTTTGCCTATGTTGAAGTCCGTAAATTTAGAGGGAAAACCTACGCACAGTGGCAAAACACGATGATTGATCATTGCTTAAGTATTAACGAGGGTTTAACTGAGCCACTGGACTACAACGAAATAAAAAATATTGCGAAGAGCATTAGCCGTTATTGTTGGAAAAAGGACTCTTACTGTTATCAAGAGTTTATTGATCGCCAGACTCGAAAAGGTAGTTTAGGTGGTAAGAAAGGTGGAGCTGTACGTTCTTCCCAGTTTGAGCCATTGAGAAACGAAGCAAAGAAGTTAAAGGAAGAAGGCTTAAGTATTAGAAAGATTGCTGAAACTTTGAAAGTGAGTAAAACCTCAGTAAGCAAATGGTTAAAAGAGGATAAATGAAGTGTACCAAGTGAGCCTAAATCAGATCTTAGCGCCTTTGTGCGTCATTTAGGTCAATCTTAAATATGTTCCACGGTTTTACATTTACATATTTGCTTAGGCTAATTTTATGAAAATTTGAATTCTGCAGGTTTTGAAGATTTCAATTCGTATGATTAATTTAAGTCTAGTTCATGGTTTGCGTTATTTTCAATTTTTCTTACCTTTCTTTATATTTCCTTGTTCATGGCGAAAACGACCTTAAAACGCAAATAGTGAGCTTTTAGAGCTAATCAAATGTTCAGACATTGAAGAAAAGTAAGACCACACTGCAAAGGTGCAAGTGTGGTCTTAACATTAGAGCATTTTTTTACAAGGTTCATTCCTTGTTGTTTCCCCTGATTTTGACCTGCATATAGACAAGTCTTTTCTGCACCTTATGGAAACGAGTGCAGCACTATTATTTTTCATGACCGTGTGATCATTAACCAATTATTTATCCAACTGGTAAGACGTGATCTATAACTCAAAGGGTGACCAAACCCATTGTAGATCACTAGCATTAACTTGTTCAGACTAAGCCACCACAGCAAAGTCAAACACTACCAATGTTTCTCACACCACATTTCAATTTTTTAACTTAAAAAATCAACCTCTTGATTTGCCAGATCCATTTTTCGCAGAAGACTTAAAGAACTCTTGTGAGGAAATCCTTAAAGGTTATTGCAAACCACTTACGTGCTATGCAAAACAAGCGTACCCTTACCACCGATTCAGGCTCGATGCGGTTAAACTTCTCCTTAGCCAAAGTGTTCAAAAGAACTCTTTGACCACAACTTCGACGGTAAAAAACCGCCTTATATGCGCTACTCAACTTCGCTCTCAGGACTCTCACATTAGTACATCTGTCACCTGTACTCTTGTCACCCGTGCTTTACCAGTTTGCACGTTATCTGATTAAGTCCCTTCCCAAGTTACCACTTCACTACTAATGACTCACTTCGCTTATCCACTAGCACGTTTAACTACCTCCTTTTTTCCCCCAACTGCAACTCCTTAAGAATCCATCGGGATATTGGCATAAACGTGATCAACATGGGTAAAGCAGTTAAGCCTTTCCACACAGCCCCCTTTGCAGGTAATCAAACTTTCGTTAGGCCTTTACACGGTTAAGCTATCCATCGACCTACCAAGCTGCCATCTTTTCAGACTTGACTCGATAGTGCCACCAAACTCGCCCTGTTGGACGTTTTGACAGTTCACCTCCTGATGAACATTGAAGCCCTCGTGTGTGACAATGAGCCTGTGATTCGGATTAATCCGACCAACATAAGATTGAGAACACTCAATCTTAAAGCCAATATAAATACCGACTTAAATGTTGTGCAATCTCACAGACACATGCTGCTTTTAACGCACCCTAGCCTTCCGCTAGGCCGACCTCCTGTCAGTGCTCGCAGTCTTCGTTTGTGGAGGGTTTCGAAAAATTTCCTCTTCGGAAATTCATCTAGCAAGGCCGTTCCCAACCTCACACCATTTCAGCCATTTCTGACCTTATAGGCTCCCGTTTCCTTGTCGCCCAATTACTTAAAATCCCATACAGGAAGGATTGAGGATAGAGAGGGTTTTTTCATTGCCCCCGCCCCCGTTGCAGCGTACTGAGCATACTTTCGTATGCGGTCCGCTACTCCAGCCACCAAATTAAGTCATCTGAATAAAAAACATCATATTCAGTGTTGAACAAAAGCTACTTGTTCAACCGACACCGTAAGTATCCCCGAAGGGCACGGCTTAGTGTTTTAAGTAAAATTGAAGCCTTTTCATGATGGGTGGTGACCATCATGAATACAGAGAAACAGGATGGTCATTCCCAAAATGAATTAATGCTAGGAGCAGATTACGGTGGAAAAATCGGCATGTCAAATACCGTCTAGGAATTGCTTAATTGTCACATTACGTCATGTGCCGATTTTTACCAAAAAACGAAGTTTTTTGGAGTTTTGCTTCGCAAAACTATTAGGCAGTTATTAAGGCTAGAAGCCTTAAATAAAAGAATTTCTATTGTCATATTACTTAGGCATAATGGAGTCATATTTGAGCAGATTCCGTATTGTCATATTACGGTTTTTCTGTATTGTCATATTACGTGGAAGTGTTAATAACGCATGATTTCATTCAGCCCAACCACCAAGTTCACGATGCAAAAAATTAAGTATCACGTTTCCCGTGGTGCTTATTTCTGGACAAATTTTCAGATCAAGGGATTGGACAGAGCCGAGAAGAAGGTTGAAGAATTAAAAAAGATCTACGATCTAGAATTAAGTACGAAGATCCGCACAGATCGCCTAAATTCAGGGAAGCCAGTAGCTACTTTGATTGTTTACCACGATCTATTTGAATCAGGGCTTTGGCATTTTTACCTGCTAGTGAAAACGCCAAGAACAAGAGAGCACCATCGTTTAGTTGGTATTCCAACAAAAATTGGCGTTCAACAAGGCTTATCATGGACTCAAGAAGAACTAAATCAGGAATTAGATCTGATTTATAAATACTTCCAAGATAAACAAGACTTCAAATTCATTCTTAGACAGCCTCACATCCAAGTCAAAATCACGCATTACACAATGGAATTGGTGCGGTTTAATCACAAAATTCGCTCTATCAGTGAAAAAAACAAAAATTTTAAAGTACCGAAGAAGAACTTTGGATGGACTTGGCGTTACTCCACTCAGGATATGGGAAAAATTCAAGAAGAGCTTAAGAAGTCCATAAATAAATACATTTCGGACACGAAAAAGGAAGTGGCTATAGCAGACATTAAAAAGATGCTTCGCCATTTTGAAGTTTGGGCGATGGATCGTGGCGCACGGACACAAGCAGGCCAACAGCTTGCTACAGCTAAGAAGCTACTCAAAACCAAGACCAACGGAAAAACCAACTGGACTAAAGAATGCTTGCCTGAAATGACGCTATATGCCGAAAAACAATTCAAAACCTATGCTACTACCTTTAATGAATACTGGCGAAGAAGGGACTTCTATGAGACAGCAGGTTATGAATTGCCGCGTGAATTCTTCAAGCTCTCAGAAGCAGATTTTGCTAAAGCTTCCAGTGAGTATGTGCTGAAAAAAGATCAAGAGATTCAAGAATTAGGTTGGATTGAAGCAGATCTTGAAGACTTTGGGGAAGTTCGAGGTGAATAAATATACTCAAAAACATCTAGCCTTTTTCCTTGTCGCCCTGAGTGGCATGCTGCTGCTCAACTTCAAGTCAAACCAAGAGGAAGATGATGCACAAGCTGTTGCCCGTGCAAAAGCGCGAGAGTTGGCTTTCATCAAAAAACAAGCCGATTATGTGGGAGAGTATGGCCATAAGAAAGAATACGACTTGAAAACTGGCAGAGTTCAAGAGTGAGTTTGATTTTAGAAAAAAATATTCCTTCATATTAAAACATTGACCAAAAATGTAGCCCTCCTCTGTCGCCTGAGTGTATATTCTAGACATTAGGGGATTGTAGGTGTAACGCATGAAAAAAATGACAGTAGGGGAGCTTGCAAAGCTATATGGATTAAACCGACAAAGCATTTACAAACGCATAAATAAAGGGGATTTGAGCAAAGGTAGTGATGGAAAAATAGATTTTTCAGAAGCGATTAGAGTCTTTGGTGAACCAAGTGAAAGAAATAAAAATGTGGTGGTGTTTCAAAAAGTATGCTGGCATTAAACGAATCCATTATTGATATAAAAGAACACTAAATCAAAGGCTTTGAAATGATTTTCAAGCTTTTTGGAGAAGTTGCAGCTTCTCCTAAAGCCTCG
>NZ_VOYM01000098.1:0-8937 GCF_013420285.1 Acinetobacter sp. YH01019 | reverse complement strand
CGTGGTTTTAGAAGAAGTTGTAATTTCTCCAAAAAGCTTGAAAACCATTTTAAAGCCTTCGACTTAACCTTCTTTTACATCAATAATGGCTTCATTTAATGTCAGCATACTTTTTAAAACACCACCCTTTTTTCAAGTAGCCAACTTTTGTAGATAGGCAATACACTTTGATTTGTACCTAGACTGATTTGACCCAGTCCAGATTTTTGCGTCAAGCTACCGTAGACCTGTACCCATATGACATTTCTACCTTCATTTAAACTTGACGGGGCAATGCTCCATTGGCGTGGGACATATTGGCTACGAGATGCAGGCTCATGTACAGATAAATCACTCCATAGCAATGAATCATTAATATAAATCTTGCCACTTTGAGTAATGCTTTCGAGCGCAAAAGAAATGGGTGCTTGGACGGATGTTGTACAGTGATAGTTGAAATCAATTTTATACCAAGCATTGCCATGAAAATCTGGCCAGCGTGAGCTCCACTGGTCGGGAAGCTGTTCTAAGTTAAGCCAGCCTGCGGTGGGACGTAGTTGAGGATTTACTTGGTTGCCTTGTGCAACCTGTATCGATTGAATATTTGCTGTGCAGTTTGGGGAGTTTTGTAGGCTTGCATTGACTGCTGAGCTAAAAAATAAGCTGATAAATACTAAGATGCTATAAATGATGAGCACATAGAGATATTTTAGGACTGGATCAAATACAAATCCTTGTCTCATTATTCCGCCTTTCCCCTAAAGTTCTAAATCATTTAAAAGAAATGCGGAAGTAAATGAATCAAAACTAAAAATATATTTTAATATTCTGTCATTGTATTTTTTATAAACATAAGATTCAACAAAATTTATAATTTTCATTGAATTAGTAGATGATTGTTCCTTTGAATGTGGTTGAGTACACATAATATTGCCGCCTCACTTGGGCGGCAAATTAAGCTAAATGGAATTTTAAAATGACCAAGCGTAGGCTTAATTATTGATTCGATCAATTAAGGTTGCGCTGGCTTCATTGAGACCAAGTAACTGCGTTTTGATGCCTTTTGCTTCAAATTTCTCCACCACACTATTTAGCATATTGACCGAGGTAATATCCCAAATGTGTGCATTTGACAAGTCAATTTCCACCGATTGAATGTGCTCATTAAAGTTAAAAAATTGGTAAAAACGCTCTGAACTACTAAAGAAAATTTGACCACTGACTTGGTAGCGACGTTGATGATTATGTAAAGTTGAAGTGACTTTTACTGAGCTTTCTAATTGATTAATGATAAATAGCGCTGAAAGTAAAACGCCAACAAATACGCCAAGTGCTAAGTTATGTGTCAGCAAAACGACAATAACTACAGCAATCATCACAATGTTAAAAGAGATTGGGTGTTTGCTAAATTGTTTCACAGAGCCCCATTGGAACGTCGTCAATGAAACCATAATCATAATTGCGACCAAAGCTGCCATTGGCACATAAGCCAGCCAATCTTTTAGGAAAACAACCAAACAGAGTAGGAAAACACCTGCGATTAAGGTCGATAGGCGTGTACGCGCACCAGAAGTTACATTAATAATAGATTGACCAATCATGGCACAACCGGCCATACCGCCCATAAATCCGCTAACAATATTTGCCATCCCTTGGCCACTGCATTCTTGATGGCGATCTGCTTCAGTATGGGTGATTTCATTAATCACCGTTGTGGTCATCATGGTTTCAAGTAAACCGACAGTCGCTAACGTCATGGAATACGGGAAAATAATCGTCAGTGTTTCTATATTGAATGGAATATTCGGAATTAAGAAAATAGGTAAGGTATCAGGTAGCTGCCCTAAATCACTGACGGTGCGCATATTTGAACCAAGCAATAGCGCCAAGCAACTTAAAACAATAATACAAACGAGAGGGGATGGAATTGCTTTACCAAGTTTAGGAATGTAGGGAAATAAGTAAATCACAGCTAAGCCAAGTAGCATGAACACATAACCCGTACTATCCATTTTGGAAATTTCAGGTATTTGAGCAACAAAGATTAAAATCGCTAGTGCATTTAAGAAACCGTAGACCACTGCCTGAGAGACAAAGCGCATTAACTTTGCAACTTTAAAATAGCCAGCAATAATTTGGATGATCCCTGTAAGCACAGTCGCTGCTAATAAATATTGCAAGCCATGTTCTTTGACTAAGGTAATCATCAGCAGTGCCATTGCGCCTGTCGCCGCTGAAATCATGGCAGGGCGACCACCAAAAAATGCGATACTGACAGCAATACAAAAAGATGCATATAGTCCGACTTGTGGATCAACACCTGCAATCGCTGAAAACGCTATTGATTCTGGAATGAGTGCTAAACCAACCACTAAACCGGCCAGTACATCGGTACGAATATTAGAAAACCATTGATCTTTTTTGAGTTGCAGCACTGTATATTTTCATCAAACTTTAAACAGGGCTATGTTAAAACAACTGAATAAAAAAATGCATAACAGTTTGACTTGAAAATTCTATAGATATGGACAATAGTCAATGAGTATATGTGTTTCAGCATTTACGCTTTTTTGCAATTTACAGGTTTGATCACTTGAAAGTTTGTCAGAAGCGATTTAAAACAGTTAATAGTTTATAACAAGGATCAGATATGAAGCTTTATTATTCGCCAGGTGCATGTTCATTGGCTGCCCATATAATTTTAAATGAAATTAACGTAGATTTTGATTTGGTTCGTGTTGACCTTAAAACCCATAAAACAGAAAAAGGATTAGATTATTACGAGATTAATCCAAAAGGATATGTTCCAGCTTTAGAAATTAATCCAGGTTTGATACTGACTGAAAACGTAGCGATTCTACCGTTCTTGGCACAACATGATCCTAAACAAGACTTAATTCCACCATCAGGCTTAGGTCGTGCAAAAGTATTGGAGTGGTTAGGTTATCTGAATTCTGAATTGCATGATGCCTATGCAGTATTCTTTGGTGCGCCATTAGATGCTGTAGCAAAAGAAAAAGCCTATGCTGAAATTGACCGTTTATTGAGTTATATCGATAAAGCGATTGGCGAGTCAGATAATGATTATTTGGTTGATGATAACTTTGGTCCGGCAGATGCCTACCTTTTTGTACTTACAAATTGGTCAAATGGCATTGAGCACGATTTAACACCGTATAAAAATATTATTGCGATTCGTAATAAAGTTGCTGAGCGTCAATCGGTACAAATTGCAATGCGAGATGAAGGCTTGATTCCTTAAAATATCTTTAGTTATTTATAAAAACGCCTCATTGTGAGGCGTTTTTTGCTGATCTATAAAAGTTTTAGTATTCAAACTGTGTATAAAAGTCATCAAAGTTAATATTATTTAAGGTCAATGTTTGGGGCGTTTTAAAGCTCGTCCATTTAATTTGGGTTTTACTTTCTTCAAAGGTGTTGCCACCCAGTATTTCCTTGCGTTTATGGGTTAGAAAATTATAGCTCTTAGACGTTTCTTCTCCTGAAGCGCGATGAAAACTGCTGTAATCAAATCCAATCAATTCAAAGCGCTTATTTTGCCATCTAAAGGTATAGCTGTGACGGGGCCATTCCCAGCCACCACAGGCCATAAAGTAGCTGAAATGTACCTTTAAAATTCCTTTAGAAATTTTAAGCTTATCCGCTTCAGCCAGTGGGTCGAGCAAACATGAGTTGGCTTGTTCAGCAACAGGAATACTATTGTTTTCTGCAACTCGTTGGTAACCCTGAGCAGTTTTAAAGAATACTAAAAATTTTCGCGGATTGTCATGAATGACCTCGCCACCTTCATCTTTTGTAACGATATCAACTTTCTGCTTCTCAACAATCATTGCTATATCTTGCAGCTGATCTTTATTTAAATCACCAGTTGCTGCCATTAAGATGTCCCACCCTTTTGGCGCGAGTAATCTGGCCTGGGCTGGAATTTGGGCATGTAGGTAACATGGAAGTACCAAAAGGGGAAAGGTGTAAATGAGTTTGGGAATTTTCATTATTATCGTCAAAAAAAGGACTCGTTTGAGTCCTCTTTATAGCGTGAATCAGGGCTTATTTAAAGAAGTATCCTGTTTCAGGTGAGCTCGCATTGGCCATACGTTTACGTGGCATACGACCAGCAAGGAACGCTTCACGACCAGCTTCAACGGCTTTTTTCATAGCTGAAGCCATCAATATTGGATTTTGTGCAGCCGCAATCGCTGTATTCATTAATACACCGTCGCAGCCCAATTCCATTGCAATAGCTGCATCGCTTGCTGTACCAACACCAGCATCAACCAATACTGGCACTTTAGCGTTTTCTTTAATAATTGAAATGGTGTGTGGGTTGAGAATACCAAGACCAGAACCAATTAAACTACCTAAAGGCATAATCGCAACACAGCCCATACTTTCAAGCTCTTGTGCCACGATTGGATCATCAGAGGTATACACCATTATCTCGAAACCATCATCTATTAAAGTACGTGCTGCTTTCAACGTTTCGGTAATATTCGGGTACAGGGTTTTTTCATCACCCAATACTTCTAATTTAACCAAGTTATGGCCATCCAATAATTCACGTGCCATCATGCAGGTGCGTACTGCGCTATTGGCATCAAAGCAACCCGCTGTATTGGGTAAAATGGTGTACTTTTCAGGCGGAATCACAGAAAGCAAGTTAGGCTGATCCGCATGTTGACCAATGTTCACACGTCGAATTGCAACAGTGACAATCTCTGCACCGCTGGCTTGAATGGCTAAATCTGTTTCATTTAGGTCTTTATATTTGCCGGTACCGACCAATAAACGGGAGTTAAAAGTTCGTGAACCTATAATTAAAGGTGTGTCTTTCATGGGAGCTCCATTTTAGCCGCCGCCAACGGCATGAATAATTTCAATATGATCTTGCTCAGCAATTAGTGTTTGATCCAATTTGCTTTTTGAGATGATCATTTCATTTTTTTCGACAGCGAAACGTTTACCCTCTAGTTGCAATTGTTGAATCAATTGCAACAGGTTTATACAATCAGTTTGAGTTGCTTCGCCGTTTAAAAATATTTGCATTTGTGCTGATTTCCATTCGTTCTAGGCAAATTTAAAGATTGAGTCTGTTTTGTGCGCTTCAGTACTCTTTATTCGTTTATCTTGCAAATTTAAACGCATTCCATGCGAGGACGATCCAACCTGCAATCATCAGTGCACCGCCAATTGGGGTGATTGCACCTAAACCACGCGGTAAGCCAAGCGCCATGATATATAGTGAGCCACAGAAAAACAAAATACCAATTTGGATAAGAAGGAAGCTGGCTTTAATCGGAATTTGCGGAATCACTTTCGCAATAATTGCAAGTGCAAGTAAACCGAGGGCGTGATAGAAAAAATAGTCGGTTGCGGTTTGCCACCAAGCAAGTTGAGCTTCACTGGCACGTGCTTTTAATCCATGTGCGCCAAAAGCACCAAGCATGACTGCAAAAGCTAAATTGAGTGCGGAGATTGCCATCCACATGTGCATTCACCCTAACAAATTTTGCGCACAACCATAGCATATTTTTGAACGTAATTTAAGTAAAACAACCGAATCTTTATTTTGATTTAAACCAAAAAAAAGAGCATTTAGATGCTCTTTTTTCATGGATATTAAACCGAATTCAGTCATTAATTTGATGACATTGCGACTTTGATTTTCTCCATCGCATTTTTTTCTAACTGACGAATACGTTCTGCAGAGACATTATATTCAGCTGCAAGTTCATGTAGCGTTGATTTTTCATCATCTAACCAACGACGCTGCAAAATATTACGAGAACGATCATCGAGTTGATCCATCGCTTCATGCAAAGCAGTGCTACTTTGTTCTTCGTAATCTTCTTCTTCAGCCAAGCGAGCAGGGTCGTAGCGGTTATCTTCTAAATATAGCGCTGGGGCAATATGCGTTGAACCTTCGTCATCGTCATCACCTTGTGCTTCGAAGGCTGCATCGTATGCTGTTAAACGACCTTCCATTTCGAGCACTTGTGCTGCAGTCACATTTAAGTCATTGGCGATTGACTCAGCTTCAGCCATGGTGAGCTTTTTAGACGATTTTTTTAAGCTACGTAAATTAAAGAATAATTTTCGCTGCGCTTTGGTAGTTGCAATTTTAACAATACGCCAGTTACGAATCACATATTCGTGAATCTCTGCCTTAATCCAATGCACTGCAAAAGAAACAAGGCGAACACCCATAGTAGGGTCAAAGCGTTTTACTGCTTTCATTAAGCCCAAGTTACCTTCTTGAATCAGGTCGCCTTGTGGCAGGCCATAGCCTGCATAGCTACGCGCAATATGTACAACAAAACGCAAGTGCGACATTACCAACATTTTGGCAGCATCTAAATCTTGGTCGTAGTAATAACGTTCGGCCAGCTCTTTTTCTTGTTCGGCCGTTAAAATAGGAATTTGGTTAACAGTACTAATATAAGCACCGAGATTCACCCCGGGTGCCGATAATGACAGGGGCATCAATTGATTGCTGCTGTCACTCATATCTTCTCCTTGAGAAATAATAAAGGCTATGCCCAATAATTAAGATTTATCTTAATCCAATATTTCGCTAAATAATGGAAAATTGGGTATAGAAATGTAAAGTTTTATGCAAATGTGAAGCAATTAAGTTTATACGAAACTTTTTAAGATTCAATTAAGTAATGAAATTCAGACTCTGAAATTTTACTCAATTGAAAGTCTAACTGATGAATTTGACAGTATCGTGATACATCTTGTTGACTATGTGGGTCAGATGACTTCAAAAGCAAAGAATGTCCAGAACTATTCTTTAATGCTTTTTTTAACATCAATAAAGGCATTGGGCAGGGTTTACCCATTGCATCAACAGTGAGCACTGTCTTTTTACCATCATTCACAGCTGAACTTCATCGCATTTACATATGAAATGAAATATTAGCAAATACAGTGCCAAATCCCAACTATAAAAAGGCGAAAAGTCTTAGCCATTCATTGTTGAAAAGTATGTGAAAAAATAAGCTTATTGATAAGGAATTTAGCGCAAAAAAACCTATTATTTGCGTTTAACCCATGTTAAGCTCGTTGCGTTATTAAGATTTATGAGGGCTGTGAAGCCGCGTTTTTCTTGATATATTTGGATGTAACCGGGATTTTGTTGATAGTTTTACAGAATGATTACAAGCTTAGAAATAAAAATATTTTTTAACCTTGTTTGGTCTGCTGTTTGCAACACCGGGTGGTCCTTCTTTTTTAAATACGATAAGGATTAACTTATGACAGCTCGTGAACAAGGCGTTGTTAAATGGTTCAACGACACTAAAGGCTTTGGCTTTATTCAACGTAACGGCGGCGACGACGTATTCGTTCATTTCCGCGCAATTATGGGCGAAGGCCACCGTTCACTTCGTGACGGCCAACGCGTAGAATTCAGCGTTGTTAAAGGTCAAAAAGGCTTCCAAGCTGAAGAAGTACAACCTTTAGACTAATCGTCTGAATGTACTCAAAAACGCTCCAATGTAAATTGGGGCGTTTTTTGTTTATAATGCTTCAGCAATTTTGTGATTATTCAATTAGGGCACATCTATATGTCATCAGGTTTTGAAACCTTAAATTTACATCCGAACCTTAAAAAAGCCATTGATGCTTTAGGTTTTAAGGATATGACGCCTATTCAGCAAAAGGTTTTAAAATTTACATTGGCTGGACATGACGCTATTGGTCGTGCTCAAACTGGTACTGGGAAGACTGCGGCTTTCTTGGTCAGTGTGATCAATGACTTGTTGAATAATCCAATTAAAGAACAGCGTTATCGTGGTGAACCGCGTGCATTGATTCTTGCACCAACGCGCGAACTTGCTTTGCAAATTGAAAGTGATGCAAAAGAATTAGTGAAATACACTGATTTGAATGTCATGACTTTGCTCGGTGGGGTAGATTTTGATAAGCAAAAAAATCTATTAAATCGTAATTTTGTCGACATTATGGTGGCAACACCGGGTCGCTTGATTGATTTTGTTGAACAAAAAGAAGTTTGGCTAGATCAAATAGAATTTTTAGTGATTGATGAAGCTGACCGTTTATTAGATATGGGCTTTATCCCATCTGTAAAACGTATCGTGCGCTTTTCACCACGTAAAGAACAACGACAAACTTTGATGTTCTCTGCAACATTTAGTTATGACGTTTTAAATTTGGCACAGCAATGGTTGTTTGAACCAGTGACTGTTGAAATTGAACCTGAGAAAAAAACCAATGCCGACGTAGAACAACGTGTCTACATGGTGGCAAAATCTGACAAATATAAATTGTTAGAAGAAATTTTACGTGTAGAACCGATTGAAAAAGTAATGATCTTTGCCAATCGACGTGATCAAGTACGTAAGTTGTATGATCATCTTAAAAGAGATGGTTATAAAGTGGTGATGTTGTCTGGTGAAATCGCGCAAGACAAACGCCTAAAAATGTTGGATCAATTTAAAAATGGTCAACATAATATTATGATTGCGACTGACGTTGCTGGGCGTGGTATTCATGTGGATGGCGTTTCACACGTGGTGAACTTCACATTACCTGAACAGTCAGATGATTATGTTCATCGTATTGGTCGTACCGGTCGTGCAGGTACTCGCGGTGTGAGTATTAGCTTCTTGTCAGAAGATGATGCGTTCTCTTTGCCAGAAATTGAAAAAGCCATTGGTCAAAAATTACCTTTAACCCGCTTAGAAGGTTATTGCTAATTAAAAGCAGAATACCAATTAAAAAAGCCACTCGATTGAGTGGCTTTTTTATGGATGAGTCATATTTACCGTCACCATAGTTTAGTATTACGTAAGCGTCCGCTGAACACACCTTATGAATTCATCCTATAAGCCTTAATTTAGTCCCCACTTAAAAACAAGTGGGGACTAAAATTTATGACTACAAATCACCAGACATCCATCGCATCTCTTGCGA
>NZ_VOYM01000097.1:0-8973 GCF_013420285.1 Acinetobacter sp. YH01019 | reverse complement strand
TTATGCCATTTTTCTTTATACTGTCACTTAGGCAGGCTGGACACTTGATTTCTAGAGTTATTCGCATTTCTCTATTTTATCAAAATCCAACCTGCTTTTTTTCAGCATACTTTTTGAAACACCACCATAATATATTTATTTTTCAAATAGCTCTATTATTATAAAATTGAATAACAACACTACATTTACGACTTAATATCCATAAAAATAGAGACTAATAATGAAAGGGCAAATTCTAGATTTTTCAATCCAGACCAATACAGGCATTATCAGTGGCGATGACCAAAATCGCTACAATTTTACCGGTGCAGAATGGCGTGGACAACGCCCACCTACTCGTGGCGATCGTGTGGATTTTGATATCGATAATGCCGGTAGTGCAATTCAAATCTTTACCGCATTGGGTCACAGCAACCCTGTACAGAATATTTCCAATCAATTAGACAAACTTTCTGATCAGAATAAAGCTGAAGAACAATTCAACATGATTGACTGGTTTGTTAAATGTTTAAAAAATTATGCGACTTTTACAGGGCGTGCTCGTCGTAAAGAATATTGGTACTTTGTTTTAGTTCAATTTATTATTTTAATTGTTGCTCAAATCATTGATGCCATACTCGGCACTGAATTTGTCTTTTATGCCATTGTGGCATTGGCGCTCTTTATTCCAAGCTTTGCAGCAGCAGTTCGACGCTTACATGATACAGGTCGCTCAGGTTGGTGGTCTTTAATTGCACTTATCCCTCTGATTGGTGCCATTCTATTAATTATCTGGCTGGCTTCAGACACCAAACAAGAAAATAATCAATGGGGACAACCTGCTAAATAAAGCAGACAAAAAAAGGGCGATATCGCCCTTTTATTCAATCATTATTTAGCCATATTTACGGGCAAAATCTTCATCTGAGGTACATAAGTAAATAATGAACTCGATGAAAGCCACCAAGGCTGGAATAAAGGTCCAGCAGAAAATCAGATAAACAATGCCCCAGCCGATTTGCCCCAAATAAAATTTATGAATACCGAAACCGCCGAGAAAAAATGCCAAGATTGCTGCAATAATCCTGTTTTTATCGCCCACTTGAGTTGGAAATACTAAAGGTGAACTGAGGATATAAATGTCATTGGCCTGACCTGTTCCATCCACGGTAAAATCAACTTTCTGCCCCCGTGCAGGTGGAACTTGCCCACGCCAGTGCGCGCCAGAAAATTGATAACGGTTTTGATCATCACCACTGATCACTCCCGAATTGGTCTGAATGGAAAAATCCAATATCTGCCCTTTCATAAATACCCTTGGTTTTCTTTATATTATCTTTTTAAATTATAGGTTTAATTGGATAAATTTAAAACAAATATCAACAACCTAATAATTCGAACAGGACTTAAAATACTTGTACTTATAATCTTCTCTAAATATTTTATAAAATAGTCCAACTAAATAACTTCATTACAAAAGCGCTTCAAATAAAAAACCCGGACTTTTTAATCCGGGTTTTTAATGAATCATTTAATCTGAGGCGCTCTATATTTACCGCAACTCGATTTGACTGATTTTTTCCAGCCCCTGTACAGCGGCAGAAAAATCCAGTTGACGCGCAGACTCCTTCTCAAAGAAAGCAAATTGCTGCTGAATCAAATGCATACTCGGAAGATTCAACGATTGCTCCTGAATCAAATCGACTGCAATGCCAATATCTTTCTGCAATAAATCCAAAGCAAAGGTTTTATCAAAACTGCGGTTGAGTACCCGTTGCCCCATAATATTTTCAGAGATACTGCTTTTGCCACTGGAGTGATTGATACAATTCAAGGCAGCAGACAAATCTACCCCTTTGGATTTAAGCACGGTTAAGCCTTCTGCCAAAGCCCATAAATGGGTGGCCATCAAGGTATTATTTATGGCTTTTACCGCAAAACCTGAACCACTTTCCCCAACATATTCAATCAAACCTGAAAATGCAGCAATGATCGGTTTAGCTTTTTCAAAGGCATCAACATCACCACCAATCATGACGCTTAAAGTGCCCTTTTCCGCACCGATGGTTTGACCTGAAACAGGGGCATCTAAATATTCCACACCCAATTTTTTCAGGTTTTGACTTAAGATTTGAGCCGATTGTGGAACACCACTGGTGCAATCAATCCAGATACTGCCTGGCTTGGGTGGATGCATTGCAATCAGTTGTTCTATATCTGCACTGGTCGGTAGGCAAGAAAAAATAAAATCGGCCTGTACCGCTTTTTCTATATCTACAGATTGGGTTTGAAAGCGAATTGAATGATGGTCTGCCTTGGCTTGCGTTCTGTTCCAGACCCAAACTTCGTGTCCAAGTTTAGGAAGATGGGAGGCCATATGCCATCCCATTGCCCCGAGTCCAATAAATGCAATTGTCTGATTCAAAATGAACTCCTATTGATTGACCACAGGTGTAACTGAGTTTGCTGTATTTTCACCGACTGAACTGCTTGCATCTTCCCCGCGATTTAAAAACAGGTTCAGGGCAATTGCAGCTAAAGTTGCAGTTCCAATCCCGCCTAAATCGAAGATGCCAATTTTCAGGCTAAAGTTACCAGCCCCCATAATCAGGCTGACTGCAGCAATAATTAAAGTGCTGTTTTTGGTGAAATCTATTTTGTTGTCAATCCAGATTTTTGCGCCGGCCACGGTAATCAAACCAAATACCATGATGGATGCACCGCCCAATAATGCCACTGGAATGGTACTGATCACGGCACCAAATTTAGGTGAGAGACCGAGTAAAATCGCGAACACACCGGCAATGACAAATACCGTCGTTGAATAGACCTTAGTGACCGCCATCACGCCAATATTTTCGGCATAAGTGGTCATACCTGTACCACCCACCGATGCTGACATTGAGGTACATACACCATCTGCAAAGAATGCACGGCCCATATACGGGTCCAGGTTCTTGCCGGTCATGCCCGATACCGCTTTAAAGTGACCCAGGTTTTCAGCCACTAAAATTAGTGCCACAGGTGCAATTAATAAAATGGCATTGGCATTAAAAACAGGACTATGAAAAGTTGGCAAACCAATCCAGGCTGCTTCAGAAATGATGCTGAAATTAATCGGCGTACCAAAACCCATGACATTGGTCATCAGGAAATAAATGAAATAGGCCGCAACAATACCAAGTAAAAGTAATAAACGGCGTACCATCCCTCGGGTAAACACCGCGACTACACTAATACAGATAATGGTGACCACTGCCATCCAGGTATCGAATGAACTTGCAGATACACTTTTGATAGTCACTGGCGCAAGGTTCAATCCAATAATCATTACAATTGCGCCCGTCACAATCGGCGGCATCAGTTTTTCAATCCAGCGGGTGCCAGTTTTCATGACAATCAAACCGATGCCGGCATAAATCAAACCACAAACGATGGTTCCGCCGAGCGCCAAGGCAATATTGGGATTAGATCCTGCACCGGCATAACCAGTTGCCGCGGCGACCGCACCAATAAAAGCAAAACTGGAACCCAAATAACTCGGCATGCGCCCGCCGGTAATCAGGAAAAATAAAATGGTCCCGATCCCGGTAATTAAAATGGTCAAGTTCGGATCGAAACCCATCAATAACGGTGCAAGCACCGTTGCACCAAACATTGCAAAAGCATGTTGTAGCCCTAAAACAATACTTTTCCCCGCAGGTAAATATTCATCCATTTGGACTGGTGTTGTATCTAAATTGCCTTGATAAGGCTTAAATTCTGGAAACCACGATTCTTTTTTTTGCATGGGTTTCCCCTCCCCTCAATTAGGAATATTGGATTAGTTCATGGGTTGTGGCTCGCAATACGCACGATTGAAATACATCAATGCATTCCTGCCTTCATTTTGTTTCATGGCTTTGACCTGACAGATCAGTACATCATGACTGCCGACCGACATGCTTTGCACCACTTCACAATCAAACGACACCAGTGCATCTTCTAACACCGGTGCCTGTGTGATCAGTGTTGACCATTTACCACGCAAGAATCGTTCCGACATGGGTGTTTTTCCACCAAAAATATTCGATAATTCAGTTTGATGCGAGGCTAGCGTATTTACACAAAGCACTTTATTGGTTTTAAATGTTTCAAATACTGATGCTGAACGGTTTAAACAGACCAATAAAGTCGGTGGTGAATCGGTGACGCTACACACTGCAGAAGCGGTAAATCCTGCCTGACCCGCTGCACCATCTGTGGTAATCACATTGACGGCTGCACCCAAATTGGACATGCCCTGTCTAAAAGTCGCCTGATCAATTTCTGTATGCGCTTCATGCGCCATCATTTGAAAATTTTGTGCATGTTGTACTAAATCTTTTGCAGATTGAACCGACATGATTTTACTGTTCATCACTACCTCCATCACTGCAATTCGATTATTCATGGTTGAATTCGAATTTCAGTTTTGTCCTTTATGGATATTATTTACATCTGTTTTTTTTAAGAATTTTTTGATTTAAACATGGGCAATAGATGCGATTTCAACTAAAGCATCCGGTTTCACCAAGCCCGTCTGTACGCAATAGCGTGCTGGTTTATCACCCGGAAAATATTCCGCATAAACTGTATTGATCGCAGCATAATCGGTCCAGTCTTTGACAAAGACATGATTAAAGGTCACGTCATCCATGGTCCCACCCGCAGTTTCAATGACTTTTTTGATGATTTCCAAAATATGACGGGTTTGTGCGGCTGCATCTCCCACATGCACGACATTGTTATTTTCATCAAAGGCCAAAGTGCCCGACACATAAACAATATTGTCTGCTTTAGTCGCAGGTACATACGGTGCAAGTGGCTTAGCGGTACCTGCTGGTAAAATAATTTCTTTCGGCATGATGTTCCCCTGTAAAAGTTTTAAGCTGATTTTTCTAAAAGATTGGAATGGGTTTGAAAGGTTTCAACAAAGTTTGCTGTGTCGGATACCCAACCAAAAAAGGTTTTAATGTTATATAAACTAGCTTCATGTGCTTCCCCTGGCCCTGCCTGATAACAGGCATCGTCCAGTGCCACACCAAAATACTCCAGAAAAAAACCGTCTCTTAAGGTCGATTCCACACAGACATTGGTGGCAATGCCTACAAACACCAGATTGCGAATGCCACGACTTCTGAGCATGCTGTCCAGTGCGGTATTAAAGAAACCGCTATAACGGGGCTTTTCAATCACGATGTCTTGGGCTAGAGGTTTAAGTTCATCAATCAACTCAAAGTCCCAGCCGCCTTTAGCCAGCAATTTCCCTTGTAATTCAGGCTGTTTACGCATGGTTTTTAAGGCATTGGATTTATGAAAATTAGGAGAATTCACGCCGCCTGCTTCGACATACTGATCATCCCAGCCATTTTTGAAATAAATCACTTGAATGTTTGATGCATGCGCGGCATCCACCGCTTTTTTAATGTTCTCCACTACAGGCTTGGTTTTTGAAACATCAAAACCCGCCAAGTCTAAATAGCCGCCTTTTGAGGTATAGGCATTTTGCATGTCAATCACGATTAATGCAGTTTGCTCAGCTGCCAGTTGAATCGCTTCAGGTGCTGCCTTTAACACTTTTCCAGTACCAGCGGCTTGAGTAAATCCTGCACAAACCACATTTTCTAAAGATTCATTGCTATTCATGCTGACTTCTCCAAAGCTGAAACTTGAGCTACTTCACCTTCAACTACAATATGCTCACGGCATTTCATCAAAGGCTGAATTTTTTGGCCAAAATCTTCTACGCCTTGAATAAAATCATCAAAAGTTAAAAGAATGCCTTCAGTTCCTTCAATTTCACCAATTTCATCCAGCATATTTGCGACATTTTCATAAGAACCGACAATGGTGCCCATATTGATATTGACGGGTGAAACACTGGATGCCATTTGACGAATATTGGTATCGGCGCCAGATTTGGTATCTTTACCGCCTTGGTTCATCAGCCAGTTAATCGCCTCGACATCTGCCCCATCGTTATAGCTTTGCCATTTTGCAAAAGCTTGTTCATCAGTCTCTGCCGCAATCACCATAAACAGCACATAAGTTTGCACATCGCGCCCGGTTTTATCGGTATGTGCCTTTAAGCGATCATTGATGTCTGCATAAGCCTTCGGTGTATTTAGACCTTTACCAAAGACAAAGTTGTAGTCTGCATATTTAGCCGAAAACTCCAACCCCGTATCGGACTGCCCTGCACAAATGATTTTCATATCGGCTTGTGGAACTGGACTGACCCGGCAATCATCCATTTGAAAATGCTCGCCTTTAAAGTCTGATTTACCCGTCGCCCAAAGCTCACGTAAAATTTCGACATATTCAGATAAATAGTCGTAACGTTTCGCAAAGTATTCATCACCCGGCCACATGCCCATTTGTTTATATTCAGGCGCTTGCCATCCCGTTACTACATTTAGCCCAAACCGCCCATTGGAAATGGAGTCAATGGTGGATGCCATACGTGCCACAATTGCAGGCGGCATCACCAAAGTTGCCGCTGTGGCATAAATTTTAATTTTGCTGGTCACTGCAGCAAGGCCAGCCATTAAAGTAAATGTCTCGAGGTTATGATCCCAAAATTCGGTTTTCCCGCCAAAGCCACGCAGCTTGATCATCGAGAGTGCAAAGTCAAAACCATAATGTTCTGCACGTTGCACAATTTGCTTGTTCATTTCAAAACTGGGTTTATATTGCGGTGCATTTTCAGACAGTAACCAACCATTATTTCCGATTGGACAAAAGACGCCTATTTTCATTATTAACACCTCATTTTTACCATTTGGTTATAAACATGCTTCAAGCAACCCACTTGAACTTTTATAGTTAATATTTAGCAAATGCTATGCCAACATTATTAAAATTATATTTTTCAATAATTTGTAAATATTTTATTTTAACAAACAGTAAAATAACCTATAAAACACGTGCACTGTTTTAGCGATAATGGCTCCAAAAAAATGCATAATCTTTAAAATTTGAAAATGCGGCATTGATCGATATCGAATTATTTTTATGAAAAAATGAATTAAAAAACCGCGATCTTAAAAATCACGGTTGGATAAAAAATTTACTGGTTATTGCTGTAAATAAGCCTGCTTAATTCGATAATGAAACCACTTTAAAAAAATGATTTTGGAAAAATTGAAGCATGGTTTTATTCAATAATTCAGGCTCTGTGACCGTGGATGCATGTGCTCCTGAAGCAAGAATACTAAGTTGTCCATGACCAAGCGCGTTCTTTAAATCACTCGACTTGTGGACGGGCACTAAAAAATCATCTTGATTGGCTATGAAGTGTAATTGGCTATATTGCAAGGCTTGGATGTGCTGTTCATTGATCCTGAATTTCTGTGCAGCCTCAATGCGCTTCAATACATTTGCAGCCGGTGGAAAATCTTCAAGTTGAATATTTTCCAGCGTATTTAAATGCTGGTGATTTTTTGAAATCCATGCCGGTGGATATAGAAATAGCCCCTGCGCCCGTATATAAGCTTCTGCACCTGCTGATTTTAATAAATGAATCCGGGCTTCAAAACATTTTTGGGTATGTGGATCGAGCTCATCCCATGAGTTGATACAAGTCAGACTTAATAATGTCATTTCAGATGACTTCATCAATACCGCCAACTCTGCCCCAATAAATCCACCAATGGCATGACCGATAAAATGAAAATCCTGAATTTTTTCCAGTTTTATAATTTCCAGTAACTGTTTTGCCAGATCGGTAATTGCATACCCCTCTGGTAAAAGAACGGAATCTGCATGGCAGCCTTCCTGGTCATAACTCAACACATGAAAATATTGGGTTAATGCCTCAATTTGTGGTTTCCAGAAACTCGCATGACCACCCAAGCCTGAAGATAAAATCAGGAACTCGGCTGCTGTATTTTCTGTACATTGATGAATTTGATAGTCCATTTTTTACCATTCATTAAAATAAATTTAATAACAAACAGCAAAAATTGTGCCTAAACAATCAAATAAATTTAGTCTATATAATCAATAGAAAACCCTGATTGCAGTGAAATATAGGCAACGGAATTTGATATAAAAAGAGAAAGAGTAAAAATTTAAATCCAAAAATTTGCCTAACAAGATTTACTTTCAGACTCAAATCTACAACAAAAACCGCTAAACCCAAGTCAACCTAAAAACTTAAAATAAGTGAATACAGTAAAGACCAATAAAAGAAAAAATGTAAGAAAATAACGTGCTAAAACAAGCATTAAAAATCAATATGCCATTTAATTGGAGTCAAGTTTATAACAATTCTAGGTATTCCCTGTCTCTAGGCACTCTCTGTCTCGTAATAGAACAGTCGCGCACTAGAAATAGCAGTACACCCCTATCTATATTTTTTTTGAGGTGAGGGTTCATGGACACAGCAACTGAATATCCCCTATTTCAATGTCACTATCTGCCGCGTTATTTCATTGGGCTGATCTTTAGCCCTGCCATATTTATTGTTTTGGCGCAGCATTCACTCAATAACTTCAATATGGTTCAAGATATTAGTAGTCTAATTCAGTATTTATTAGCTCAATCCCTGTCAGGTTGGTTAATGGTGTCGCTCATCCTCATGCTGGCTTGTATTGCCATGAATATGAAACTTGTGGTCACCAGCCAGACCATCTCCATACAAAGTATGGGAATAAAGCTGAATAGCATGGTGCAGCGTAATACGCTGTGCAAAGCCCAGCTCTATTCCTCACATGCCTCAAAGTATCGTCTGCTTAAACCACACATAACAAAAGGATTAAGCCAGCAAGAGTGGAAAACCTGCAGTATCGGTTTTATTTTAAAACCTGAATTTCGCAAGCACTATAAAATGGCACATATTGATTTGGTGGTGTTTCAAAAAGTATGCTGAAAAAAAGCAGGTTGGATTTTGATAAAATAGAGAAATGCGAATAACTCTAGAAATCAAGTGTCCAGCCTGCCTAAGTGACAGTATAAAGAAAAATGGCATAA
>NZ_VOYM01000096.1:0-9040 GCF_013420285.1 Acinetobacter sp. YH01019 | reverse complement strand
CAACTTTAACATCATGTGTGGTTCCATCGGTAATCATGAAATCAATAGGATTGCCATGTGCATCAACAATCAAATGTATTTTTGAGGAGTTTCCTCCTACACTTTTAGAAATAGATTGATTCGCTATACCGGCAGAATGTTGATGAGCACGTACATGAGAGCCATCAATAAAAATCCACTCCATATCGGGGCATGAGGCTAGTAATTTGAATAATCTAAGTAACTTACCGCTGCTTGACCAACGATTAAAACGTTTGAAAATAGAGTTGGAATGACCAAAACAAGAAGGAATATCTCGCCACGGACAGCCTGTTCTAATTCTATAGAGAATAGCTTCAATAAAATTGCGTAAATTTGAGTTGTGGTGAATGGATAAATTACGCAGAATAACTTTCAACTTTTGCCAGGGTTGATCTGTCAGCATGGTACGAGGCATAGCGAATAGTAAAATTGGGTTTGGCGATTTGATTTTACTACTTCGCTATTTTTTTAAACTAAAAGTGTCAACACACCCTAAGCATATTCAAGCGTAAAAAACCTTTAGCACCAGCTACATTAGAGCGAATTGTGAGGGGGATTTTAAAATATATCGTTCACAACCCAAAACCTTACATCGTGGACAATGTGGCGCCAATTCTTACTGAGTGTGCCAATGGTTCAAGTCGTAGATCCATGCCAATAAATGAGCCATTACGTACAATTACAGCAGAAACAAAAGGCGGTACACATGCGCTATACGTGTGTCACCTATCTAAAATGAAAAAGGGGTGCACTGGCCAAGAGCTATCAGAACCATTTCACACGTTAACGACCGTGAATCAGTTTGCGGAAGTACGTGCGCTACTTTTGAAATTTACCGGGCAATTCAACTTTAAGAATGACTTGTTTGAACGTTTCGGCTTAATCGAAATCAATAATGAACATTATTATATTGAAGACATTGGTTTTAGGATGATTCAACCATTTGAGTTGTATAAGGCTCAGGGCTTTCCAAGCAATTACATCTTTACTCATGGTGTAGATGAAAATAACCAAAAAATTAAGCTGACGAAAACTGAGCAATACAGAATGGTAGGTAACTCAGTACCTCCAGATCTATCCCATGCACTTGTCAAAGCAAACTTTAAACATGAAATGAAATATCAAATTGCATCGTAAAAAAAACCTAGCATTGATTGGTCAATGCTAGGTGGGTATAAGACTTTTCAGGGGCTCTTATATTGCAAATGCTAACTGTGCTACTGGTGGCTTTAACATGCCCATTGATGTTAATACATCAGTGTATGTACGTACAGACCAGGTATTCGTTGATATATCAAAATAGATACAACTAAAAATAGTTTTGTACTCAGCGTACAGGGTAATCAAGTCAAAGCTATCGATATTGGCATTTTCAACCCGTTCGCTATATGTTGTACTGTAAGAGACACGCGTTAGATCTTCAGGTGCAAAATAGACAATACGTGCTTTGTCGCCGTGTCGTTCGTGGTTGTATTTGATCGTATTACACTTTGATAATCTCTCAATGTAACGGTCAAAAGATGCAGAATTTTGAACCTCTTTGTAGAGTATTTCCGCTGCATGGTAAATAAAGCAGTTGCTTAACCCAATGCCGTGCGAACTAAGGACTTTTTCTCCATCTGTTTTAAACATCGTGTAGCGTAGATACATCTTGAATACTCCAGGTTTTAAGCAATGAGCTTGATGTATTCATTTTAAAGACTGTTTGGGCTTTAAAATTTTTTCAAAAAAAAACCTAGCTAGGCTAGGTCAAAAGGGTAGAAGTTAATTAAATAACCTGAAGATCCAAAGTCCTAATGCTAAAAATGCTTCTTCCAGCACTTCAATCTTGGTTGTGTATTCAAGTGAATATAGATGTCCAACTTCAGTAACACTCAGTTTCATACGATTAGATAGGTCCAAGTCACTCACATTTAATTTGATCAGTGCATTAAACAAATAAATTAACGAAAAAAAGTTTTTTGATAAAGTTTTTGTGGCTAATAGATTTAATATAATTATCTAATTGGTTAGGTTATAAAAGGTAAAAATTTTGTCTAAATCTGATAATGACAACCCGTGTAAAACCAAAGAGAAACCGTTTTGGAACCATGTCAATACAGATGACTACGAAGAAGAAAACGAATATAAACACCAAGCGCCATCGTTCTTTAAGTATTTATTCAATATGTGCAGAAGCTGGCTAATAGTCATTATCGAAGTGCATATTCTTATTGGTTTTATTCTACTGGTTTTGTACATGTGGAAAGGCGTTTTAGTTTTTAATTAATAACGCTGTTTTTGAACAAACCCAATTCATGAATCTGAAAGCAGTTTGCCGTAGATATTTAACATTCAACGCTATTAAATGCTCAATCTGTTTATGCGATGAATTCCCTCTAAACCATCTGCATATACAAGTGAGTCGGTTCCTGATCTCTGGCCATGGTCTGACCAGGCCTGGAAACCAAAATCACCGCGTCAAAATTTAGTACGCGCAACAGCCTTATATCACTTGAGTTTTTCTAAGATCTAAGTCAATTTTGAACTTCCAATACGACCAGTAGGCAAGTGGCATGCCTACTGGTTTTTATTTTTTGATTGATCATCAGACATGCAAGAAATAGAATTGGTATATATATTCTTTCACCGGTCTTGAGATGTCAGAAAAATCAGAAATACCGCTTAAAGCTGGTGATTTAGTTGAAATTGAAGCTCTTGCTCCTGGTGCACCTAAACGCATTCCAGTGGCGTTAGAGCTGCTGTCGGCTGGATTTGCATCACCAGCACAAGATTTTATTGAAAAGTCGGTCGATCTCAACGAAATGCTGATCACCAATGAGTACTCTACGTTTATTGGTAAAGTAGGCTCTCGTTCCATGCTAAATGCCGGTATAGATATTAACGATAAGCTCATAATCGATAGAAGCTTAGACGCCAAGCATCTAGATATTATTGTTGCTCAGCTAGAAACAGACTTTACCGTTAAGCGGTTGATGATCACCAAGCAAATGTCAGCTGGTGAAATTAATGAAATTTTTGGTCCAGATGCAAAATCTATCCCTCCAGTTTGGCTTAAAGCAGAAAACCAAGAGCACTCACATATTTTTCTAAAACCTGAACAGGAATTGATTGTGTGGGGCGTAGTGACTTACATCATTAAAGACGCACGAAAATGACAAACCGGGTATTTATTCATGTTGATATAAATTCGGCATATTGTTCGATGGAAGCATTTTGGAACCCTAAGTTAAAGGGTAAACCATGCGTTGTCTTAAGCTCTAATGATGGAACAATCATCGCGAGAAGCGCTGAAGCTAAACTCTTAAAAATCCCGATGGGTGCGCCACTCTTTAAGGTCCAAGACATCATCAATAAACATAACGTTCATGTGCTATCGAGCAATTTTGCGCTATATGGCGAAATGTCACGCCGTTTTCATGGAATATTATCTGGTTTTGTAGATCCAAGCTGTTACAGCATTTACAGCATTGATGAAGGCTTTATAGAATTTACTCAATTTACTAAAAACTTTGATGCTACTGAAATGGCACGGGAGATTCGGCATCAAGTATATAAGTTTATTGGCTTAACAACGTGCGTGGGTGTTGGTAGAACACTGACTGAAAGTAAAATGGCCAACAACCTTGCCAAAAAGAATCCAGAATTAAATGGAATCTGTAATTTAGTGACAATGAGCCTGGTAGATGTCGAAAGCTACTATCAAAGCATGCCAGTTGATGAAATATGGGGTGTAGGGCGAAAGTACGCTAAAAAGCTTAATGACATGGGGATTTTAAGTGTGCTGGATCTTGCAACATCCAACCCGAATCGAATGCGTGAACTCTTCAATGTGAATATGCAAAGTACGATTTTAGAATTGCTTGGCCAGCCATGCTTTGAATTTGAAAGTTCACCTAAGGCGAAACAACAGATTGTCTCGAGCAAATCTTTCGGCCAGAAAATTACTGAGCTCTCAATTCTTCAAGAAGCCGTCAGCAAATATACCCATAATGCATTCAATCGGCTTGTTGCTGAACACCAGCTATGCGGATCTCTGATTGTTTTCTTGCAATCCAACCCATTTGACCAGTCAAAACCGTATTACAGCAAGTCGTTAACATACACGTTTACCCAACCTACAAACAATTTGATGCAACTGGTTAAAGCTGCCACATCACTGATTGATAAATTGTACAAAGAGGGGATAGAGTTTAAGAAATGTGGCGTGATGTTGTGTGAATTGATAAAAGAAGAACATCGCACGATCGGCCTACTAACTGACGTAGAGCAGCTTGAAAAAGAGCAAGCGTTAATGACGGCGTTTCAAAACATTCAAAGTAAGTTTGGCAAGGCTAAAATTGCTGCTGGATCATGTAATCTGAAAAATAGAGATTGGGAACCTAAGTCAGAACGTCAAAGCCGTAACTATTTTAGTGAGGCTGGTATGATTGTCTTCAATTGATTCATTTGAGGGAATTTGTTGGCAATGACGGGGATGGTCAGACTCGAACTGGCATTCAAGGAATCAAACCTTTGCCTTAAAGAGATTGATCAAATCTCAAAATCAATTGGCTACACCCTCGGAAATATAAGAAATTAAGATTGCTGATAGCTTCTTGGTGATTCAGCTGGTGTACCATCATCATATCGCCAAAATAAGAAGCTTCCACTCCATTCGACTTCACCTGAAGCATAGTCACGGATCTTATCGCTCCAGCGGATAGGTTTAATTTCATGGTCTAAGAATTCATCCCACACAATAAACGCCGTGCCATCTTTGTTTGGGATTTGGTCCTCTATGAAGAACCAGGGTGACTTCACATCAACAGAACAGCGTTTTGTCATTTTGTCTCTCTCACTCTTTTGAGTCGTATGCATATTCATATAAGCCTCAAATCAATTGAAAAGATCCTGGAAACTGTTTTGAACGTCAGATCGTGCGATCGGCGCTGTTTCTTGTTGCACAACTTCATCAATCAAATAAGCAACAGGACTTACAGATTGGCTTTTTGTGAAAGTCGGTGCACCAGCTTCAGCGATAAACTTCTCGCTAATCGGTTTTTTGATTTCTAAGCGATACACACGGCGCAGCTTGTTTAAGCAATCAGACATTGAGCCATCGCCAATACCGTGACGGGCTTTCTTGTTATCACGAGTCTTAAACGTGAAGTATGGAAAATGTTTGGCCATGACTGCAGTAATGTCTTTACCAACCAAGTAAATGTGGCTGTGTGTTTCGTAGAAGTGGGTAAATGACGTCTCTACGTGATAAGCAGCCAACAAGCTTTTTGCTTGAGGGTCAGTGATAACCGATTTAACTTGGTTAATCATTTTTTTGGCAATTGTTTTGTTATTCATGATGAACACCCTATAAATTTGATTAATTAGATTGAGTTAATGCAAGTTGCGTAAAAATACGTTTTAGGCACACTTTACATGTAACAAGGTGCGGTACCGTGTCCACGGTAACTTCACCTACTTTCATTTTGAATTCTTTCTTTGCTTCATCTGCAGGGAATAAGCCTCCAGCTGAGCACAAGTACTGGTTTTTCTCACGAACCAATTTAGATCCTGAGTAGTCTTCATCAAAAACCAAGTGAGTCACTGTATTTGATTTTTCACCATCGCCCCATGATCCAGCTGACAAGCCTGACATTACAATTTTTACACCAGTGAACCATTTGAACGGTAAAGCACTGAAGTTTTTCTTCTGATCGATAGCATCAAAGATCGGTTTAGCTTGTTGCAGCGCATTGAATAATTCAAACAATGCAGTAATTTTTTTCTTAGCATCCTGTTCAGCCTGGTTCCACTTGGTTTGCGCCTCATACTCAGCACGGGTATACCAGACCACTTGCCCATTTTTTGCATATAGCCAAAGTTTTTTACCAGTCATGAGATGGTTCACCATCGCATCGGGCATATCAAACATGAGGTTGTTAAATGACATAACTTTGTCATTCAGGTTGATAAAAGACTTTTTATCTTCAGGTAGTAGCACCGGCACTAACGTAGAGCGTACTAATGCTTCGTAGTTGTCAGTAGACATGCTAGAACGTGGGAAACTATGACCTGTAAACACTGGCTTAAGATAAGGGTTGTATGGCAACTCAGTTGCTAAAACCTTGGTGGACCATTCTTCCCACAAATTGAACTTTTTAGCTTGTTCAACCATATGGTGCAGATCTGCAGTAGAAATTCTAACTGATGGCATTGAAGGGTTATTTACGGATTCTGGCGCACGAGTTACACGAACAAGTTCTATAACTTCATGCGCTTCAATTGGACCATATTTGCGATCAAGGTTTTTGTTCAGTAATTCATTAATAGAAACCATTTCAACTCCAAGTTTTAAGCTTTCTGCTTCAATATGTTTATTTTAAGATAGAACCTAACCCAAAAACTTTTTTAAAATTATTTATTATTGTTTTACTGGTCCTTGCTGCGACTTTTAACAGATAGCAGCTAAAAATAGTAATGAGGATGCTATTAGAATGATGGAAGCAATTAACGAACCATACAAATAAGCATTGATCCTGGTGCGCCAGATCTAGCGCTGGCCACAACCAAATTTCTAAACCTTTTTTTAATCAACTAAAAAAACATCGAATGCGGTTTTCAACTGCCAAAAAGTGAAGCAATAGACATGCTTCACTGGTTGTTGTTATTAAGCTTCAGTCAATTCATTAATATCTAGGATATGAACGCCGTTTGATGTCAGTAGCCAACATGGGAGGGTATGTGCTTCAGTGACTTGAAGTATGAGGCTGTTAAGAGTGTCACTAGATTTTTTGCAGTAAAGGCAATCAGGTTCAGGATTGCTACCATCATCATCAATCAATGGCGTGTCAGCAATTAAGCGGTATGAAGCATACTTAATGATGTCAATATCATCGGCATTGATTGGCTCTTTTGAGCTTAGGAGTACTTGCTCTAAGCTGAATGCTTCAGGTTCAATCCATTTAACCTTGCTGGTGTTTTCAATCTGGTAACTTAACTGAGTGCCATCAGCAAAAAACACGACAAATTGACCATCTTCAATGTGCTGTACTTTAAAATTGCATGGAATGGTGAATGTGTTGTAGTAATTCATGGGGTTTCTCCAAGTTGTAGGCGTTGAGCCTAAGTTGATTAATCGTTTAAAACAGATTCGATAAAAGAGAGTATTTCAGCTTTAAGAGATGCTGAAATGGTTGCAGTATTTAACTGGCTTAAATACATATCAGCTTTGTCTTTTATTTCTTTTGACGTTGCGGTTTTACGAATTAAAACTAATGTATTCCACATATTAAAAGCCCTTAAGGATAGTGATTAAATCTATATTCATTATACAAAGCGCAATAGCTGTTTAATTTTTCTTAAAATTTAAAATTTAAAAATTCAAAACCTTTTTAATCAATTAAAAAACATCGAATGCGTTTTAAAAAATGCCCAAAAGAAAAGGGATAAGGGTTTACGCTTATCCCTGTTTGGGTTTTAGATATGGCAATCAACAATCGTGATTATATAGTCGCTTGGAAAGCTCTTCAGCAATGCTTGGTTTTTGGATTCCCAATTTTCCTCTTTGTATAAGTCTTCTCCAAACAATCCACATTCTGAACCTGTCCAATCTCCGATTTCTGCATCAGTGGTAGCATCTAAGAAACAGTACGTACCGAATGGGTTTGCTGATTTTTTAGCTAGGAATTCTTCACGGCTCACCAAAAATTCATCAAATTCATGTCCGAATATGCCAAACAGGTTATCCGTATCACTGGCTTTCATTAATAAGATTGCATCTTGGTTATGATAGAAATTACGCTTATCGTTCACTGATTCGATTGATTCATCAGACCAAACATCAGCCCATGACCGCCAAGTACGTGAAGCATCACCGATACACTTCTCAAAATAGTCATAAACACGGTTAGCTTCGGTTTTTAAGCGGTTGATTTCGGTTTCAAAATCTAGCTCACCAATCGGACAGCTATCCACTTTTCGTCCATCAAGACGCAACAGCATGTTTTTCCAACGTCCTCCGATTTCATACCAATCGTATTTCGGATTCGGGTTGGTGGTGGTGAAGTAATCGACCACTTTACCGTCAGCATCAAGCTCTATCCATTCTGTCCAACTTTCATCAGGTTTTTCACCTGTCAAAACAGTCGGCGTAACTTTTTCGTTATACCAGTTAATGAACTGTTGAAGCTCAAACACTTCAGTACATGGCACATCTTTTTGATGCCATTGAATGAACATGCCTAAATCACGAATGCGACTTGAGTACGTACCATCATCGTTTTTGACCTGTACCACTGATAAATGTTTACCGCCGTTCGGGAAGTCAGCAAAAATATCACCTTTGTTGTTTTTGATGGCATCAAGCTCGAAGTCTGTTGCATCACGCACGAAACGAGGGTCGTCAAGAAACGCATAGCGTTCTTCACCATCATCTATGATAGGCTTTGAGTTTTTCATCAAAGTGATTTCTGTCGATTCGTATTGGTCTTTAATTTCGTCCAATGATGATTCTGAAATGCAATATTTGTTTTTAATGCCTGAGCATTCAAATTCGTAAAATGGTTCTAGGGCATCTACAACATCACCATCAGGGGTGGTAACTACTGCAACTGTGAAATGTGACATTTTAAAATCTCCAAGTTTTGAGCCGTGTGCTCTACATCTGAGATTCCATAATAGTTATTAAGTGGCGTTTATAATTTTTTCCTTAAAATATTAATGAAGCTGAATTTAACAACGGTAGTGGTTCAGTAATTAAAATATTTTAATCAATTAAAATCACCGTATACGTTGAATAAAACTAATATCAATTATTTATATTTAATTAAATAAAATAAGGCTCACATATTAAAATAACCTGATTACATAGATCTATATCAAAAAAAGATGGCAATAATTAATAGTTGCCATGGCAGAGTAAAACTTGAAGTGCGACATAAACCACCTAATTAATTTAAAGGGTTTATGGAGTATATAAAATTGTCATACCATCATCTTAACTTTGAAGATCGTACTGCATTAATGCTTGAGTCAAGAA
>NZ_VOYM01000095.1:0-9118 GCF_013420285.1 Acinetobacter sp. YH01019 | reverse complement strand
TTTTCTTCATTAAAGTACGTGTATGACGTCGTCCTATATGATGCCCTTGACGATTCAACAAATCACGCATCATACGACTGCCTGCAAAAGGATATTGCATATGTAATTCATCAATACATCGCATCAGTTTCAGATCTGATGAGCTAACAGGTATTGGGCGATAATAATAACAACCACGAGAGACTTTCAGTAACTTAGCCTGTTTAGATACTGAAATCTGAAGTGAGTGATCGATTAACTTTTGTGGTTGAAGCGGCCCAGTTTCTTCAACACACCTTCTAAAAAATCAATTTCTAATGCCTGCTCACCGATTTTTGCATGTAACTTTTTAAGATCAATGGGGGGTTCTGATGGAGCTTTTGATTGATCGAAAGCTTGCGAGGAAGCTGAGATCAATTGATTTTTCCAGTCAATAATTTGGTTTTGATGAACATCAAACTCAGAACTCAATTCAGCAAGTGTTTTTTCTGCTTTGATCGCAGCAAGTGCTACCTTAGCTTTAAAGTCGTTTGAATGATTTCTTCTTGGTCTACGTGCCATAAAATACTCCATATATTGATGTTTATAACATCATTTGAGGAGCAGAATATCACTTATAGGAGTTGTTCAAATTTCCGGATCCATCTCTCTTCAAACGGTTAAGCATTTAGGCAGAACCCTATGGAAAAAATGGTCGGGCTATCACCGTCGCAGTTTGGTGGAAACCAAGATGCATTGCATCAAATTATTAGGAGATAAGCTGACGGCAAGACATTTTCAAAGTCAGGTCAATGAAGTTCATGCGCGTGTGGCAGTTCTGAATAGATTTACGGAATTAGGTAGACCTCACACCCAAGTTGTCACTTAAATTTGAATGGATTGGGGAAAACTCAGCTTTTGAATGTTTATGCAACAAAGCCGGTTTTAGTTATAAACTTATTCATTCAGGAATTATATTGCTGAATGAATAAGTCTAATTGATTTATTTATGCAACCCAACTATTCATTTGATTCATTTGATTCATTTGATTCATTTGATTCATTTGATTCATTTGATTCATTTGATTCATTATTTTTAACTTGTTTTTGTTTAGAATTTTCAACTTTAGAAGCTTTTAAATTCTTTTCAAGAAATAACAAGCCGCCATCTGCATAACTAAAACTTGCGATACTAAAGAATGCACTAATTAACAGTAATTTAGTACAAAATTTATTTTTGAATAGCATGTTTATTTACTCTCATTTAATACTTGTTAGATATTCTAACTTTAAAGAATTAACACCCAGAGGACTCATAAATTACATTCTTGTAATTTTAAAATGTCTCAGGATGGTGTTTAAAGTGCGTGTGATAAATAGAAGTGTAATACAGGAAAATGGTAAGGTTTATCAGCCTAGTCATCTGTCCATTATGTAGAAAGAGCAGCACTTTAATGTTTATGCTGTTCCAATGTATTACATTCCTTACTTTCTATTTGTAACGTAATTTCAGTAATACTATGATTATGTTTTAGAACGTCTAAGGCCTTTTGATAGAGCTGATCTGGATCGCTATTAGGAGCAACCAAATGAGCAGTTAAATGAATGTTTTTTGAAGATATAGCCCAGACTTTCAACTGATGAATCCCTTCAACACCCTCTAGCATCAATAAATCATTTCTTAACGACTCAATATCAATCTCATCAGGAACCCCTTCAAGCAAAATATGGATACTTTGTTTTAATAAAACCCAAGTTCGAGGTAAGACCCAGAAGCCAATTAACACAGCGATTAAGGTATCTACCCACATCCACTGGGTAAAATAAATGACCACTCCTCCGATAATCACGCCTATCGATCCCAGTGCATCACTAAGAACTTCTAAATATGCGCCTTTCACATTTAGACTTCCTTCAGCACTCGCAGAAAGGATTTTCATTGAAATCAAATTTATGACCAAACCAATGACTGCGACAATCATCATTCCAATACTTTGAATTTCAGCAGGATTCGTAAAACGTTGGTAAGCTTCATAGACAATATATATCGCCACCACAAAAAGCATCACTGCATTAAACAGAGCCGCTAAAATTTCGAATCGCTGATAGCCAAAAGTTCTTTTATCATCTGCGGCTTTTTTACCAATTTTGATAGCAGCAAGAGCAATAGCTAATGCGGCTACATCAGTAAACATGTGAGCGGCATCAGACAGTAATGCTAAACTTTGGGTAATAAAAGCAGCGACAACTTCTACTATTAAAAAAGTAGTCGTTAAACCCAAAGCAAACATTAATTTCTTACTATTTCCTTCAGTAACAACCGCATGGCTATGATCATGATGTTCTGACATAAAATTTTCCTTATTCAATCCATGATTAGCAGAGATACTTGAGACAGGCTCAATATCTCTGCTAAAAATTGCTTAATCTAATGGATTAAGAAGCTTTCTTTTCATTCATCCAGCGGTACAGTACGGGCAATAAAACCAATGTAAGCAGGGTAGAGGAGATAATTCCTCCAATAACCACTGTTGCTAAAGGTCTCTGTACTTCTGCCCCAGTTCCGGTTGCCAAAGCCATCGGGACAAACCCAAGGGACGCCACACAAGCTGTCATCAGCACAGGTCTAAGACGCAAAATTGCACCCTGCCACGTTGCATAATAAAGGTCATATTGTTGTCGCAACTCTTTGATAAAGGTAAGCATGACTAAGCCATTCAGTACAGCCACCCCCGATAGTGCAATGAAGCCAACCCCTGCTGACATGGATAATGGAATGTCACGCAACCACAACGCGATTAAGCCTCCACATAAGGCAAACGGTACACCACTAAAGACCAGTAAGCTTTCTTTGATATTATGGAATACAGCCATCAATAAAATAAAGATCGTCAACAATGCGAGCGGAACCACCAATTGCATACGCGCTTTTGCAGACATCAGATTTTGAAATTGACCGCCATAATCTATCCAATAACCGCTTGGTAATTCCTGTTTGGATAACGTGCTCTGAAGCTCTGTTACGAATGAGCCTAAATCACGTCCTTCTACATTTGCAGTAATAACCACTCGACGTTTACCATTTTCACGGCTGACCTGATTAATACCCAGGATATTTTCAACGCGTGCCACATCTTGCAGTTGGACTAAACCACCATTCGGCAATTGAATAGGAAGTACCGCTAACTGTTCAGGACTACGCTGGGATTCATCTAGACGGATGACAAAATCAAAACGCTTGTCTCCCTGTAAAATTGTTCCAACATTCTGGCCACCGACACTTGTAGCTACCAGATCCTGAATTGCTCTTACCGACAAGCCATATTGTGCAGCTCTGGACTTATCCACCTCTACATTCAACAAGGGTAAGCCACTGGTCTGTTCTACATTAACGGCTGTCGCGCCTGAAATTGAGTTAATTTTTTGAGAAATTTTATTCGCTTCGCGATTTAGAATCTCCATGTCATCACCAAATAATTTGACACCCACATCACTTCGCACCCCTGAAATTAACTCGTTAAAGCGTAGTTCAATGGGTTGCGAGAACTCACTGTTATTTCCCGGCAATGTCGCTAAGAAAGTAATCATTCTTTGGCGAAGCTCATCAATCGTTTGTTTTGGATCAGGCCATTCATCATGAGGTTTTAACAGTACCACGCCATCTGAAATGTTGGGTGGCATAACATCTGTGGCCACTTCTGCTGTACCGGTACGGGCAAAGATCGCTTTAATTTCAGGAAATTCTTTCAACAGTAACTTCTCAGTATTTTCCTGCATTCTCAGTGACTGTTCTAACCCTGTACTTGGGGAACGCATTTGCTGAACAGCAAAATCACCTTCACCCAGTTGAGGTGCAAACTCGCTACCTGTTTGAGTGGCTAGCACGCCCGTAAGCACTAAAATACAGGCAGCCACAATAGTCACAAATAAACGAAGCTCATAGGCTTTATCTAAAAGCAGTTCATATTTGGTTTTAAGCCAATGCATCCAGCGACTTTCGGTTTCCTTGACTTCTCCAGTGACAAATAGGGCAACTGCGGCTGGCACAAAAGTGACAGATAAAATCATGGCCCCAATTAAAGCCAGTACAACAGTCATTGCCATAGGATGGAAAAGTTTGGCTTCTACACCCGTCAGGGTAAAGATAGGTAGATAAACCACCAAAATAATTAACTGTCCAAAGATGAGAGGACGACGCGCCTGTTTTGCAGCCAAGAAGACTTCTTTAAATCTTTCAGAACGGCTAAGTAAACCACCTTTCAGCTTCTGAGCTTCTGCTAGCCGACGGATACAGTTTTCTACAATAACCACTGCACCATCAATAATAATACCGAAGTCCAGTGCCCCTAAACTCATCAGATTTGCACTAATCTTCTGCTCTGCCATTCCCGTCAAGGTAAACAGCATTGACAGTGGAATAACGCAAGCCGTGATCAGCGCAGCACGGAAATTACCTAGAAAGAGAAATAAAATAACAATGACGAGGATTGCACCCTCAATCAAATTTTTCTGAACGGTTTTGATCGCCCGATCAACCAAATGCGTACGGTCATACACAGTCTCAATCACCACACCTTTAGGTAGCGATTGCTGGATCGATTGCACCTTTTCATCAATGGCTTGAGCAACGGTACGGCTATTTTCTCCCATCATCATCATGGCAATACCCAATACAGTTTCTTCACCATTATAGGTTGCAGCCCCTGTTCTTAAGTCATGACCAATTGAGACATTGGCGACATCTGCCACCCGAATCGGATAGCCGTTTTTATTGGCAATACTGATGTTCTGGATATCTTCAATCGTGTTTAAAGTGCCGGGAACACGAACCGTTAGCTGTTGTCCATTTTTCTCAATATAGCCAGCACCACGGTTTTCATTATTCTCTGTTAAGGCAGTTTGTAAATCAGACAAAGGAATTTGCAATTGTTGCAATCGGTTCAGATCAGGGGCAACCACATAGGTTTTATTAAAGCCACCGATACTGTTGATCTCAGCAACGCCTTTTACGCGCTGTAATTGCGGTCTTACAATCCAATCCTGAATTTCACGTAAATCCATCGCCGAATAAGCGGTTCCATCCGGCTTTTTAGCATTTGGTTCGGCTTTAATCACCCATTGATAGATTTCACCTAAACCTGTCGAAATAGGCGACATGTTAGGTTGCACATCTTCAGGCATTTCTCCCATTGCTTCTTGCAAGCGCTGGTTGATAAGCTGTCTGGCCCAGTAAATATCCGTGCCATCTTCAAAAATGATGGTCACTTGCGATAAGCCGTAGCGTGAAATCGAACGGGTTTGTTCCATTTTCGGCATGCCTGACATGGCATTCTCAATTGGATAGGTAATCCGCTGTTCCATTTCCAAAGCCGTAAAGCCATTGGCTGAAGTGTTAATCTGCACCTGAGTATTGGTAATATCCGGTACAGCATCAATCGGTAACTTTTGATAACTATAAATACCAATAGCAATCCAGGCTGCAATAAACAGCATAATCCAAATGGCGTTATGAATAGAAAACTGGATCAGCCGATCAAACAGCCCTTCAGGTTTTACCGATTCGTGGTCTGGAATGTGAGGGCTTTTAGTGCTCATGTGAAGCCTCTCCTTTTTCCATCTCAGATTTCAGTAAGAAACTGCCTTGAGCGGCATATTTTTGTCCCTGATTAAGCCCATTTACCACTTCAATCCACTGGCTATCCCCAGACGATTGACCTAATTTCACCGGTTGCGGAGTGAATTCAACTTTTTGTCCATGCTGAGTGGCGACAAAAACCACATCTTTTCCATCGACATTCTGAACTGCGGACTTAAGTACCCGTAATGCGGTACTTTCACTCCGTTGTTGCAACTGTACGTTCACCATCAAGTTTGGACGTAATTCGGTTGCATTCGATTCAACTTTTGCTCGCACCTGAAGACGACCTGTTTGAATATCCGCTTCAGTATTTAAAGTCTGAATAACAGCTTGATAAACCTTTTCTGTTTGCAAGGATTTAAATTCGATCTTTTGATTCGGGGCTAAGCCCATAATTTCAGAATTTGGAACAATAAACTCAAGCCAGAGTTGATCTAACCGGTCTATCGTAAAGAGTTGATCGGCTAACTGAACATTTTCCCCGAGAACCAAATCCTTTTTACTGATCACGCCAGAAATGGGAGCTTTCAAAATATAGCGTCCGTTACTGGCATTCACTGCACCAAATGCACTTAAACGTGATTGGGCCGCTTGAACCTGAATTTGTGCCCGTTTATAGCTGTTATAAGCACGTTGATAGTCCTGTTTTGCTGAAATGCCCTGTGACCAAAGCTGACGCTCACGATCATAGTCTTGTTTCGCCAGTTCAAGGTTGGTTTGTTCAATTTTAAGATTGGCCTGCTGATCAACTAGATCAGGAACAAGCAACGCAGCCAAAGGCTGTCCTTTCTGAACTTTTTGACCGAGTTCTACATAGACATTTTCTACATGACCACTAAAACTCGGTGAGACGTGCGCTTGCTGGTCAGTATTCACATTCAGTTTGGCAGGATAAGAACTTAATTTAACCACCGGGCCTTGATCGACCGCTGATAATTGTATGCCCTGTTCCACCAGTTGCTTGGCAGTCAGGCTCACACCTTCTGCATGCTCTTCGGTTTCACCGCCATGTTCTTCTCCGCTTTCTTCCTCTGCATGTTCATCTGATGTTTCCGATTTATTCTTACCAGTTAAGATCAAAAAAATACTGAGGAGTACGGTAGCGCCGATAACCAAACTAATCAGTAGAGGTTGAGAGATTTTTCCGCTCTGTTTTTTTAAGCTGTTTTTAAGATCGAACATGTTAATTTCCCCCACCAATGACAGGCATGGCCTGTATGTCTTGCCATAAGTTTTGATTGATTTGTGCAATAGCATCTTTCGACATGACTTCACTTGGGCTAATGCCTAAGCTCAAACTTTCTGCTTCAATGGCCTTTTGCCAGCCATCCCGTAACAACTGGACTTTACGCAGACGGATGTCTTGTAATTGAAGCGTGGCTTGCTGAACATCGGTTAAAGCAAACTTGCCTGCCAAGAAACCTTGTAGCGTCTTACTTTGAACTTGAGTCGCCAAAGGAATTTGAGTCTCGTCAACGACTTTGAATTGCAGCTCTAAACCCTGCAACTCGGTTAAAATTGTGCCTATTTGCAGCGCATTTTGCTTCAGATAAAACTCTTTCTGACGCTCTAATAAGTTCATTTTTTCTTGCGCGATTTTTATGCCATTTTGCTGACGATCGAAAATATTAAGCGGTACACTGACTCCGACTACTAATTGATTTTGTGTGGAGTTTTCCAAGGATTGGGTGCGGTTGACACCTAGGTTTAAAGTGGGGTTAGGACGTGCCTTTGCCCTTAGTTGATCAACCGTTGCTTGAGACTCTAATACCAGTAAAGCTCGATATTTCTCAACGTAGTTTTCCGCTAAATATTCTTGAACCTGTTCATGAGTCGATTTTGGCCAGAGCTTTTGTGAAGAGAGGTTTACCTGCAATGACTTATCAGACGTACCCCATAAATTTGATAATTGTTGGGTGGCCACTTGTACCTGTAAGTCTGCCTGTCTAAAAAGACGGATATTTTCAGCATGGCTTAAACGTGCGCGATTTACATCTACTTGGGCAATACTGCCTGCATTAAAGCGCTTTTCGATTGCTTGAAGGTTTTCTTGGCTCACCCGAAGTTGTTCATTGACAATGTTTCTTTCAAGTTCAGCAATGGCCAGTTGTGACCATACATATTTCACCGCAAGCTCAATTTGCGCTTGATAAATCTTCTGTTTCAGCGCTGTTTTATCTGTAGAGAGACTGGCTAATTTTTGGTTTGCTCTTCGCTCACCAAAAATATCCAAGGGTTGTGATATGCCAATGGTAAGCTCTTTTTCATTATTTGAACCAAATCCCGTTTGTTCAACTGACAGTTCAGGATTTTTAAACAGCTTACTTTGCTGAAGATTCGTGGCATTAATGCTGTTTTGCGTTTCCCAGAAATTTTGGGACGCTTGATATTGGTTAACCTGCTCAATAGCTTGCTGCAGCGTTAAATCTTGAGTACTGGCGACTACGGAAGTACTGAAGCTGATCATTGCAGATAGCAAGATACCGCTACCTAAGGCTGACCAGGATAAATTCAGGATGGAGGTATCCTGATGTAATTTGTTTTTTGACATGAAAATGCCCCACGCATAATGAAATTAGGAGTGGTGGGCTTTTATAAGACTACCCCACCAATAGTAGGGGCAAATCGGGAGGCGGGGTTAATTGATTCAGATAAGGGGATTTATAAAAAGTTCTTCCCAAATAAGTTGGGGTAATGCCGGTCTCAAAATCAGCTTTAAGCTTCAGATCATCGGGTGGGTCAATCTGAATCACGATTGTATTTGAGAAATGACTGCACTTTTCGTTAAAACAAACCTTCTGACAATAGTCATAGATTTCTTTATAGTTTTCTAGGGAATAAAGTGCTTGACGAGGACTATCACTCTTTTCGTCTAAATCGATTGGATTAGAGAGTATTGAATTGGGTATGTTTGGCATTTCATGCAGACACGCGGCCTCTGCCACACTCCAAATATTCTGGAATGTGAATAAGAGTACCAATATCTGGATTAGAAATGTTTTTCTCTTCATACACAAATCTGTATTTAAAACACCAATAAAGAAGCTGTCCAGATCTATCAAAGATCTGATCACAGAATTTGAGTAACCTTAAACTTTTTGCAGCCTTAAGTAAAGATATACAGAGTTTTTGAAAAAAGCATAGGTCTAGATAATCAAGCTAGATTTTTTAAAACTCCACATTGGTCAATTGTACATAAACCATCACAAGTACCTCTTAAATCAGATAGTTGTTCAATAAGCTTTTGTTGCTTGATTATATTTTCTCTGATAGCACTGACATGTAAGTCAATTAATTCATTCACCCCTGAACAATTTTTCTCAGGTTTGTCTTTATAGGTAAGTAATTGACGAATTTCATTCAAACTCATATTTAAAGTTCGGCAATTCAAAATAAATAGGACTTACGCATTGACGGATTCAAAAAAGTATTAAAATACTTTATAAAGTATCTGTGATCAGACGAATTAAACATGCTTCTACAGCAACTTGTACATTACCCATTTATATGGGCTTTCTCATG
>NZ_VOYM01000094.1:0-9208 GCF_013420285.1 Acinetobacter sp. YH01019 | reverse complement strand
TCATGAGAAAGCCCATATAAATGGGTAATGTACAAGTTGCTGTAGAAGCATGTTTAATTCGTCTGATCACAGATACTTTATAAAGTATTTTAATACTTTTTTGAATCCGTCAATGCGTAAGTCCTACTTTTGATAAAAGAAATATTATTAATCGTTTCAATTTAAATCATCATTGAGTAATTAGATCTAAGTGAAGTATATGACTTTAAAAATGAATCCATTACACAGATGTTTGAAAAATGATTTTCTAGAATGAATAAAAACATAGTTGCATGATCAATAGGGCCAAAAACAAGGTATCATAAGCCGTTTAAAAAATTATGACCTTGGAGACGCCTTAAGTGGATCGACCGACTATTAGCCCTGAACATTTACAGGAAGCAGCTGAAAACTTAACGACAATTCGTGATTTTATTCGTTTTGGTGTTACAGCTTTACGTCAATATGATGCTCACTTAGGTCAAGGTACAGAAGATTATGTTGCTGAAAGTTCAGCACTGGTATTACAGACATTATCTCTTGATTGGAATGCAAACCCAGAGATTTTAGATTCGAAATTGCTTCCAAGTGAAATTGCAGAATTCTTGGCATTACTTGAACGCCGTATTAACGAGCGTATGCCAACGTCTTATTTACTAAACTTAGCTTATTTCTTTGGTAAGCCATTTTATGTAGATGAACGTGTTTTAATTCCGCGTTCGCCAATTGTTGAATTAATAGAAAACCGTTTTGCACCTTATTGTTTAGGCGAAAATGGCGAGATGGGTGCTGCAGTGAACAATCTGCCAGAAAACCCAAATCCAAAAACACCACAACGCATTTTAGATATGTGTACAGGTTCAGGCTGTATTGCTATTGCATTAGCTTATGCATTTCCAGATGCCGAAGTGGACGCAACTGACTTATCCAAAGAGGCTCTTGAAGTTGCGCAAATTAACTGTGAACATCATAACAAACAGTACCAAGTTGCTTTGCTTGAGTCAGATTTATTTGCAAAAATTCCTGCTGAAAATCAATATGATTTGATTGTGTCAAATCCACCATATGTTGATGCTGAAGATATGGCCGATCTACCTGATGAATTCCATCATGAACCAGAAATGGCATTGGCAGCAGGTCAAGACGGCTTAGATCTAGTACGTAAAATGTTAGCGCAAGCTGCGGATTACTTAACTGAAGATGGATTGATTGTCATCGAAGTCGGCAACTCTGAATGGGCGATGCGTCAAAACTTTAATACTGTTGACTTCTATTGGTTACAGTTCCAACGTGGTGGCACAGGTATCTTTGCTTTAACTGCTGAGCAGTGCCGAAAATACCGCGATTTATTCATTCAATCTGTTCAAGCATAAGGAGTCGTTTGACATGGCAGGTAATAGTATAGGGCAACTCTTCCGTGTAACGACTTGTGGTGAATCTCATGGCGTTGGCTTAATGGCTATCGTTGACGGGGTTCCACCAGGTATTGAACTTTCTGAAGCTGATTTACAAAAAGACTTAGATCGTCGTAAGCCGGGGACGTCTAAGTTTGCAACTCAGCGTAAAGAACCAGACGAAGTTGAAATTATTTCAGGTGTTTTTGAAGGTAAAACAACTGGTACATCAATTGGTTTGTTGATTCGAAATACGGACCAAAAATCAAAAGATTATGGCAACATTGCACAAACTTTCCGTCCGGGTCATGCTGACTATACCTATACCCATAAGTATGGTTTCCGTGACTACCGAGGTGGTGGTCGTTCAAGTGCACGTGAAACTGCAATGCGTGTTGCAGCGGGTGCAATTGCTAAGAAGTTCTTATTTGAGAAATTTGGTATTGAGATTCGTGGACATGTGACTCAAATTGGAACGGAAAAAGCAGAAAAACTGGATTGGAATGAAGTACCAAACAATCCATTCTTCTGTGGTGATGCTGATGCAGTCCCACGTTTTGAAGCTTTAGTGACTTCACTTCGTGAGCAAGGTACAAGCTGTGGTGCGAAGTTAGAAATCATTGCATCAAAAGTGCCAGTAGGTTGGGGCGAGCCTGTATTTGATCGTTTAGATGCAGATATCGCCCATGCCATGATGTCAATTAACGCAGTAAAAGGCGTGGAAATTGGTGATGGTTTTTGCGTAGCTGAACAATTTGGTCATGAGACACGTGATGAGTTGACTACAGATGGTTTCTTAGCAAATCATGCTGGCGGTATCTTAGGCGGTATTTCAAGTGGTCAAGACATTCGTGTTGCAATTGCTTTGAAACCTACTGCTTCAATTACCACGCCGGGTAAAACCATTACCATTAATTGTGAAGATACGGATGTACTGACCAAAGGTCGTCATGATCCTTGTGTTGGTGTACGTGCAACCCCGATTGCTGAGGCTATGCTGGCGATTGTGCTGATGGATCATTTCATGCGTCATCGTGCACAAAATGCTGATGTTGTTGCTCCATTTGCACCGATTGAGCCAAAATAATGTAGCGCTTTATTTTGTGTGTAAAGTCAGACTTCGGTCTGACTTTTTTATTGATGAAATTTAGTAAAAGTGAGGATGAACAAAGGATAAAATTCAATGAGGCTTAACTTTATTTGCTCTAAGCCTTTGAAGTAGTTGTTCTTTATTGAAGTCAATTTGATCGGCATTGGTTTGTGTTGAAAGTAGATGACGTGGTTTTTCACCTAAAAAATATTTAATACGCTCAGCATTGGCACCTGACGGATGAGGTAAACCACTCAAGATTTGTTCTTGCTTTAAATAGCCTAAGTTAGATAAATAATTGAGTACCTCATCAACACCTTTACCTAAAGGAATGTATAGGGCATTTGGAAGTTTTTGAACCATTGGAATAAAATAATCATGAATATGTTGTTTTAAAAAGTCATTTTTTAGCATGGACGGTGCAGATCCAGCATAATTCTTAGCATGAATGAGTATGCACTGCTGTAATGCAGAACACAGCTGAACCATTTCCTGATGATCAGTAAATAATTCAAAGGTGGATGAAATTCCTAGTTTTTCATTAAGACCAATATGATCGAGCAATCGAGTTAAGTTATGGCGAATTGGCCCACTAAATGCACCGCTACTTTTTGCATGATTTAAGACTTCATTTTCAGGTAAATTTAGTACTAAGGCTGATTGCATCGCTAAAAGTGCATTTCGCCATTGCTGCTGGCCTGGGCAAATTCCAACGATCACGACTTGCGCCTGAGTATTTATGGCTTCAAATGGTGCATAAAAACTTTTTATCTTTCCATTTTGTCCAACTAACAACAAATCACTTTGAGTTAACTCATCAATTGGATGTGATGCGATGATTGAAGCGAATTGTGCGTAAAGTGTTGAATTGGGCATGGCAAAAAATATCTAAAATAACTGCTCAATCATATTCTAATTCTTAATAATGAAAATCAATAGCTTAGTCTTGAAATTAACGATATAGAACGTCTTTAAAAATAAAAATTAACAATAATTTGAAAATTAGGGCTTGAGCTTTGGTATAAAAATTGCTCATATCTAGTTAAGGCAAAATACAAATATATGCTGAATAACAAACCACAGGTGGTTGCAGGAGAGAAGCACGAGATGTGCTCGCCGAAGGAGCAAGTTCCCCCAGGAAACTCTCAGGCAAAAGGACTGTAATCATCCATAAAATCTGGAGAGAAGTAAGCAGGACTTACTCACCGAAGGGGAAGGTTAGCCACATCATGGCTCACCGAAGCTCTCAGGTACCAATGACAGATGGGGCGAGCATAGGAAATAAAATTTCCAAGGAGCCTATATGTGTCATATTGTTGTCATTGGAGCGGGTATTACAGGGGTTACGACCGCTTATGAATTAGGTTTATTGGGATATAAAGTCACAGTTGTTGATAAACATTTATATCCCGCAATGGAAACATCATTTGCCAATGGCGGGCAACTTTCAGCATGTAATGCTGAAGTCTGGAACCAAAAAGCCACTGTGCTGAAAGGCATAAAGTGGATGTCGCAAAAAACAGCACCGTTGTTACTCAACCCAAGCTTTAATTTGCATAAGTACTCATGGCTCTTTGAGTTCATGGGGCATATCAAAGATTATCGTGCCAATACGCATGAAACAGTACGTTTAGCCTTGATGGCGCGTCAACGTTTGTTTGAAATTGCAGAAAATGAAAAACTACAATTTGACCTCGAAAAGCGCGGTATTTTACATTTCTTTCATAATCAACATGATTATGAAGTTGCAACTCAAGTCAATAATATGCTCTGTGAGGGAGGGTTAGAGCGTCATCCTGTAACTTTGGCTGAAATTAGACAAATTGAACCGAGTTTGACGGGTGAATATTATGCTGGATTTTATTGTCCCGGAGATGCAACGGGAGATATTCATAAATTTACCACTCAGCTTGCTAAAGCCACAGAACGCTATGATGTAAATTATTTATGGGGCTTTGAAGTCACTGATTTTGAACATCATGATCATGGTGTAAATTTACGCTTAAAAGCAAGTAACGAAAACATGGTAGCTTCAGAAGAAACAGAAATACTCAAAGCTGATGCAGTCGTGGTCTGTGGTGGTGTTGGAAGTTATGAACTTGCCCATAAATTGGGAGATCGCGTCAATGTTTATCCAGTTAAAGGATATTCAATTACAATTAACTTAAATGATGAAGAAAGTCAGGCAAATGCACCTTGGGTGAGCTTACTTGATGAAAGTGCCAAGATTGTAACTTCACGATTAGGAGAAAATCGTTTACGTGTCGCAGGTACAGCCGAGTTTAATGGCTACAATCGCGATATACGTGCTGATCGAATTCAACCATTGATTGATTGGTCTAACCGCAATTTTAATCTTTCAACTGAGCATGTAGTGCCTTGGGCAGGACTTCGACCAATGATGCCGAATATGATGCCAGTCGTGAATGCAGGCAAACGAGAGCATATTTTTTATAATACAGGCCACGGTCATTTAGGTTGGACTTTATCTGCTGCAACGGCTGCGATGATTAGCCAACAAGTCGCACGTACACATCCAATTTAAGGCAATGTATTAAAAAGCCTCAAATATTGAGGCTTTTTAATATTTTAGAATTAATCGTATAGTCGATAAATCCCAGAAAACCGCTCACAACCTTTTTGCGTAGTTTGTACAGAAAGAAGTGCTTTGCTGTAGTTAAAGGTGTAGTTACAGTCATTTTCATTGTCTGTAATTTCAGTTTTTTGATTTGGTGTTGTGTAGGCTAAAAATGGGATCGTTTGCGTTTCTACACGATTATTAGGATTGCGGTAAGCAATACCTTCAATTTTAATTCGGTCTTTAGTTAACTGATGAACTTTTAGATGCACAGGCGATGCTGCAAAATGACCATTTTCAAATTTTAGAAAATGCTGAGTTAGGCTCTGATTCATTGAGGTATAAATATTCAAATCTTCATGACGTAACTCAAACTGCTGCTTAAAACAATCTAAGTTTTTACATTGTTGAATACGGTTATACCACAGTGTTTGCGTATCGATGAGTAAACGTACGGGCGCATCAGTAATTAGTTGTGCAGTCAAAAATAAATTGTCTAGCTTTTCACGTGGTTCATCCAAAGCTTTAGAACAATATTGCTTCTGTGATGCATGCTTCGTTTGTGTGCAGTCAATACTGTTCGCATGGGCCATACCTGTAAAACAGTGCCCAAATAACACAATTAAGCCGAATTTTTTGATGATATTTATATCAGTTTTCAACAGCATGATCGCTTATACTTTCACTATGTTGCGCTTGCCCACACTATAGCGAAATAGAAAGTGGGAATACAAGATTTCAATTATTATTTTCTAAAGGATTTATGCCGTGATTGCTCAAATTCGTATTGGTCAAGGAATGGATGTACATGCTTTTGACAAAGGTGACTTCGTTACTTTAGCGGGTGTACAGATCCCACATACACATGGCTTAAAAGCTCACTCAGATGGTGATGTTGTACTGCACGCATTGTGTGATGCTTTGCTAGGCGCATTAGCACTGGGTGATATTGGACAGCATTTTCCAGACACCGATGCAAAATTTAAAGGTGCTGATAGTCGTGTGTTACTCAAGCATGTCTATCAACTCATTTTAGATCGTGGTTATGTGTTGAATAACGCAGATATCACCGTGGCGTGTGAACGCCCAAAACTTGCAAAACATAACTTAGAAATGCGTCAAAGTATTGCCGATGTATTGCAAGTTGATGTTACACAAATCAGTGTGAAAGCGACTACAACAGAAAAGCTAGGGTTCACTGGACGTCAAGAAGGTATTTTATCAACAGCGACGGTTTTGATCACTCACGCAAAATGATCAGGGTGAATCAGGGCATGTTGTAAATCTTGTGTTGCTTTACGGCCTTGTAGCTGTACAGCGACAGCATGAATTAAGCCTGTCCAAGTTTCATTTGGTTCCCAAATTTGATGCAAGTGTTCTTGTGCTGTAGGCATGTCTATATCCATAAAATATTGGCGATATAGATACATTAAACTGCTGACACGGAAGTTTTTAGCACAGTGTAGCCACACAGTTTGGCCTTGAACCAAATGATCAATCATGTCTAGTACCAATAAACATTGGTCATCAGATGGTGTGTCCCAAGAAATAGGAATTTGAATATAGTTTAGCCCTAGATCCAAGCAAATACGATCTTCATTGTCGATGTGATTTGATGCATCGGTAAGTGCTAAATTGATGACTGTTGAAACACCATATTCTTTAATTGTTTGCAGTTCAGTTGGCGATGGTTGTCCTGAGGTCAATAAGTGCTCATGTATATATTGGAAGTTTTCAATATGACTTAACGTATTTTCGATTTCATTCATTAGACTTATTTCCCCTTAAAAGTAAAACGCCATCTTTAAGATGGCGTTTTAGTCACTTAGCGAGTCGGCAAGACATCTTTAAGTGCTTCATGCATCTCTAACAAGACTTTTTCAGTTGTATCCCAATCGATACAACCATCAGTCACTGATTTACCATATTCGAGGTCACACAGGTTGGCAGGAATATCCTGACGACCACCTTTTAAGTGACTTTCGACCATAATACCCACGATTGACTTGTTGCCGTCAAGGATTTGTTCAGTAATGTTTTTCAACACAAGGGGTTGTAGGTACGGGTCTTTGTTTGAGTTCGCATGACTAGTATCAATCATAATCTTGCTACTTACTTTAGCTTTAGCAAGAGCAGCTTCCGCTTCAGCCACAGAGCCTGCGTCGTAATTTGGTTTACCGTTACCGCCACGAAGTACAACGTGACCATAAGGGTTCCCGCTTGTACGAATAACAGAAACTTGTCCTTGATCGCTTAAACCTAAGAAGCTGTGGCCATGTTTAACCGATTGCATCGCATTTGTTGCAACAGTTAAACCACCATCAGTTCCGTTTTTAAAACCGACAGGTGATGAAAGACCAGAAGACATTTCACGGTGAGTTTGACTTTCAGTTGTTCGCGCGCCAATAGCAGACCATGAAATCAGGTCTTGGTAGTATTGTGGTGAGTTCGGGTCTAATGCTTCAGTTGCACAAGGTAAACCCTTTTCATTCAACTCAAGTAAAAGTTTACGACCAATGCGTAGACCTTTTTCAATATTGAATGAGTCGTTCATATCAGGGTCATTAATGAGACCTTTCCAACCGACAGTAGTACGTGGTTTTTCAAAATAAACACGCATCACCACATAAATTGAATCTTTAATTTTATCACTTAACGCTTTTAAGCGATCTGCATAATCATGCGCAGCGACTGTGTCGTGAATTGAGCATGGGCCAATGACAACAAATAGACGTTTGTCATTACCATCTAAAATATTACGAACAGTTTCACGGCCTTGTAGGACTGTTTGATAGGCAGTTTCAGTCAGAGGTAACTCTTTTTTTAGTTCTGCAGGAGTAACAAGTGGCTGAATGCTTTTTACATTCACGTCATCAATGTCGTTTTGGAAAGTAGAATTAGACTGTAAAGTATTCATTGCCGTCACTGGTTTGAGTATACAAAAGGTTGTTTCGTGACCCGAATATAACATGAATGTACCACTCAAATGTTATAAAAAAGATCAATAAGTCTCTGAAAAAAAAGTGATGAATCGGGGAGTTAATTTAAACCTGAGTGTTAATTGCTGCAGGTGCAGCAAGTGTTGCAACCACTGGCTTTTCTACAGGTTTCGTTTTTACTGGATTGATAATGAAATTCATACCTAGCATAAATAGCGTGATACCTAAAACTTTACGGATAACTTTTTCAGGTAAACGTGAACTAATGAGCGTACCAATGATAATGGCAGGAATAGAACCACAAAGTAACCAACCTAATAAATGAAAATCGACGTTACCTGAACTCATATGTCCTAAACCTGCAACTAAAGTTAGGAGTACAGCATGTACAACGTCTGAGCCAATAATTCGAATCATTGGTAAATTAGGGAACATTAAAACCAATGCCATAATACCGAAAGCACCTGCACCCACAGATGATAAGGTCACAAATACACCTAGAACGATACCCATAATGATAATTAGAGCGCGTTTATTTTTGGCTTGTAAATTAACGCGTTCTAAGTCAGAACTCATGTCGTCGAATTCTGATTTTTTACGGAACTTATTAAAGAATTGTTCAATATGACCACGGAAAATAATTGAGATCCCTGTCAGGGTCAGCATGAAGCCAAGCACCATTGTTAACACCGTTTTATAGTGTGTAGATTGGCTTAAATAGTTTTCAAGTACCCAGTGTGTGGCAAATGATGCAGGAATACTTCCGACAGCTAGCCAGATGACGATGGGCCAAACAATGTTCATTTTACGGGCATGGACTAAAGAACCACAAAATTTTGAAATTGCGGCATAAAGCAAGTCCGTACCAATTGCAATGTGAGGTTCAATTTTATATAGGCTAATTAATATTGGGGTCATGAGAGAGCCACCACCAACACCGGTAATGCCTACGCAGAAACCAACTACTACACCTGCCAGAATGAACTCTAAAGGACCAACCATTGTTATATGCCAAATATCAAAAAACGTGCATATGTTATGACTAATTCATATAAGTCGTTGTCTCGATAAGTGATTTACTTGTGAAAAAAATAGATAAAGATTGGGTGGTGTTTCAAAAAGTATGCTGAAAAAAAGCAGGTTGAATTTTGATAAAATAGAGAAATGCAAATAACTCTAGAAATCAAATGTCCAACCTGCCTCAGTGACAGTATAAAGAAAAATGGCA
>NZ_VOYM01000093.1:0-9337 GCF_013420285.1 Acinetobacter sp. YH01019 | reverse complement strand
AGATCCATGCACGTGTAGCAGTTCTTAACAGATTTACGGAATTAGGTCGACCACTTACCCAAGTTACGCCTTAAATTTGGCTCAATTAGGGGCGCTTTGCATTTCAAATCTTTGTGCAACAAAGCCATACCGGAATAATCACGTATTATTTTTTGATGGTTTTTTCCTCTTATTTTCATCAAATTTCTATAAGTGGGCGATTTTAACTGGCCGTTTTTAAAGTGAAAATTTTGTCAGTAAATGACCTTTTTTCGTCTATTAAATTTGCACTGCTACATAACCCAGAGCTCGCTTTTGTTATAATTGGCTGATCCACCACAAAATCGGTTTGTTTCCATTGAAAATCATCTTTGCCGGTACACCAGAATTTGCCGCAACAGCTCTTGCTGCATTGCTCAAAACTCAACATGACATCGTTGCGGTATACACTCAACCTGACCGCAAAGCTGGCCGCGGACAAAAGCTAACGGCATCTGCAGTGAAATTGTTGGCACTGGAACACAATATTCCTGTGTATCAACCACTACATTTCAAATCATCTACTGAAGAAGGTTTGGCTGCTCAAGCTGAATTGGCGGCTTTAAATGCCGATGTAATGGTGGTCGCTGCTTATGGTTTAATCTTGCCGCAAGTGGTCCTCGATACACCTAAGTACGGTTGCCTCAATATTCATGGTTCCTTATTACCGCGTTGGCGTGGTGCTGCACCTATTCAACGTGCTATTGCCACAGGCGACCATGAAACCGGAGTAACCATTATGAAAATGGCCGCTGGTTTAGACACCGGTGACATGATGTATAAAACCATTTGCCCAATTGAAGCAACAGACACCTCTGCATCTTTACATGACAAACTTGCTCTACAAGGTGCCGAAGCAACTGTACAGGTTTTAGCATCAGAAGAAAGCTTACAGCACTACCTTGAACAACGTGAAGTGCAGGACGAAGCATTAACTGTTTATGCACATAAACTTTCAAAAGCTGAAGCGAAACTAGATTGGTCTTTGGATGCGATCCAAATTGACCGAAATATTCGTGCATTTAATCCATGGCCTGTGGCTTTTATCCAACTCGATGAACAAAACAATCTTCGTGTTTGGAATTCACAACTTTCAGATGCAAATGCAAAAGAGGCTCAACCAGGCCAAATCATTGCAATTGATAAACACGGTGTACATGTTGCCTGCGGCAATAACAGTGTAATTCGTCTGACTACGCTACAATGGCCGGGCGGTAAACCGCTGAATGCAGTTCAAATCCTGCAAACTCAAAAATTGAATATTGGACAAATTTTATAATGAAGCAATCTCCCCACGCCTCAGGTAAAAACCTCAACTTACGTGCTCAGGTTGTGAAAACGTTATTGGCTGTCCAAAATGGTCAGTCGCTACAGTCTGTACTGGCACAACATATGAATATCGTGTCAGACAAAGACCGTGCGCTCTACCATGAATTGGTTTTAGGTTGCCTACGTCAATGGCATGCGCTTAAACAATTAACCTTACCATTATTGTCAAAGCCACTAGAAAACCAAGTCGTTGAAACCTGTCTGTATTTGGGACTCTATCAATTGCTGTGCACCCGTGTGGCGGCACATGCAGCGATCTCTGAAACAGTAGAAGCCAGTAAACAATTGGGCATGGAAAGTTTAAGTGGCGTGGTGAATGCGATATTACGTCGCGCGACTCGTGAAACTGAACAATTTTATGATGTCCTTGAACAAGCGACCAACTTACCAAGTTGGTTATCCAAGCGACTGAAAAAGGATTGGGGCGAACAATTTAACGAAATCAGTTATCAGCTGAAACAAGTTGCTCCTCTCACTTTACGTGTTAATACTCGTCAAGTCAGCCGTGATGAGTACCTAGATATCCTGCTAGATGAAGGTATCGAAGCACATCGCTGTGAAATTTCAAACGTCGGTATTGTGATGGATGAAAGCTTGCATATTCCAAGCCTACCGGGTTTTGAAGCAGGTGGTTTTTCCGTACAAGATGAACACGCTCAACTGTGTGCAACCCTGTTGCCAAATTTAGATGATAAATTTGTAATTGATGCTTGCGCTGCACCGGGTGGCAAAACAGCACACATTCTTGAGACTTTTGATCTACGCAAAATGATCGCATTAGATCAGGATGAAAAGCGTTTAAAACGTGTGACGGAAAATTTAGAGCGTCTAGTTTTAGATGGTAAACATGTTGAAATTATTACTGCGGATGCAGTGACTTGGACAGCACCTGAACAAGCAGATTGTATCGTCCTTGACGCACCATGTTCAGCAGTAGGTGTGATGCGTCGTCATCCTGACATTCGCCTACTTCGCCAATCTGGCGACATTGCAAAAACAGTCGAGTTGCAAAAACAAATTCTTGAAAATATGTGGCAGCAGCTTAAAGTGGGCGGCACCCTGCTTTACATCACCTGCTCGATTTTAAAAGCTGAAAATGAGCAACAAATGGTGAATTTCTTTGCTTCGCATGCTGATGCACAAGAAGTCAAAATTGACGCCGATTGGGGCATTGAACAAATCCACGGTCGTCAGTTATTCCCTGAAGTGGGTCATGGTGATGGTTTCTATTATTGCCGAATTACAAAAACGGCTTAATACCTACTGATGTTTTGTCTATAGATATATTAATAAAAAAGGAACCTTGAAGGTTCCTTTTTTATTGGGAAGAAGATCTTAATCTTCTTCGTCAGGATGTTTCGCTAAGTGGATGGAGGCCAAGATTAAGCCGCCCCAAAGTAACACGATAGAAATAATCAACATCACCATTGCGGAAGTATTCATTTTATTTCTCCTCAGTTTCTTTGTCTTTCATGCAACTAAATACAATTGCACCAATTACAAATACAGCCATCACCGCACCTGCTACAGGTAACAGTACTTCAACTGGATATCCACCGTAGCCTTCTGTTGCGATTGCTTTAATGGTTAAGCCCAATGCCACCAAGAGTGATAAGGGTGTAATTACCGTAATTAAGAAATTCCAACCAAAGCCCAATTTAATACTTGAGTACTGGTTTACGTGGTCTTTCAATTGCGTTAACAATGGACGACGGAACCAAGACACCAAGATAATAGAGAACAAACCACCCGCCACAATACCAATGTTATTCGCGAAGTAGTCAATGATGTCAACGAAAGTAATCGCGCTATGTGTCGAGAAAATCAAGGTTGAAATAATTGCAGAGCCACCGCCGACAATCGTTACAGCTTTCTTACGTGACCAACCCAATTTATCTTGGAATGAGGCGATTGGCACTTCTAAAATACTCACCATTGACGTAATACCCGCAACAGCAAGAGATGAGAAGAATAGGAAGCCAAATAAGTCGCCGCCTGCACCTAAGCTCGAAATAATTTTCGGGAATGCAATAAAGGCTAAACCAATACCGCCCGAAACCACTTCATTTACAGGTACACCTGCACTATGTGCCATAAAGCCCAAAGCTGCAAAAATACCAATACCTGCCAAAATTTCAAACGATGAGTTAGCGAGTGCAACCACCATACCTGAACCGGTTAAATTGGTTTTTGCTTTCAAATAAGACGCATAAGTCAACATGATCCCGAAACCTACAGATAACGAGAAGAAGATATGACCGAATGCTGCCAACCATACTTTATAGTTGGTCATGGCTTCCCAGTTCGGTGTAAAGAACGCATTTAAGCCATCTGTTGCACCTGGTAAGCGTAATGCTTGAATAACAAGAATGCTGAATAAAATCACCAACAATGGAATAAAGATTTTATTAGAAAGCTCTACCCCTTTCTTTACGCCACCGTAAAGAATAAACACGGTAATTGCCCAAACAATCACTAAGCCAAAGAACAATGTCGGTACGAAACCAAAGGCAATACCATCGGCATTTTGCAAATAGGTATTAAAGAAGAAGCCTTGAGTATCTTCACCCCATTTTTGACCAATCGAGTAGTAAATGTAGCTGCCCGCCCAAGACAATACGCTGGCATAGTAGATACCGATGATCAATGTCACCATCACCTGCCACCATCCCAACGCTTCACTATTCATCAACTTTTTGTACGCTGTTGGAGGTGCTTTACGGAATTTGTGACCGACTGCATAGTCAAGAAACAACAATGGTAGACCCGCTGCAAAAATCGCAACCAAATACGGAATTAAGAAGGCACCGCCACCATTTTCATAAGCCACATATGGGAAACGCCAAATGTTACCCAAACCTACCGCCGAACCAATCGCGGCAATAATAAAGCCTGATCGTGCTGACCAGTTTTCACGTTTATCTGACATAGAACACCTAAACCTTAGGCGGCTCTTTGCTGCTTGTTATGGTTATATCGCGAGCAAAAAAGCACCATAAAAATAAATTCTGGGTGTTTGATCTAGTAAGTTACCTTGTGAGCTTCTTTACTAGAAAGCAAACAGAAAAATAAGTCATCAATTTTTGTTAAAAACATAACAAAATATTTTTCTTTTGTATGAATTCAACAATACTCACTTTTCCAGCCTTTTTCTGTAATTTCTGAAGCAAATATTCCATTTTTATAATCTGTTTTATATCAAATGTTCATTTAATCAGCTTATTTTTTATACAACAAAATTATCAATAATATAACTTTTAGGAATGATATATTTATAGTGTAATCCACTTAGTTATTTCACTCGATAGTGTCCAGTAATTTTATAAGCATATAAAATGTCTTCTTCCTGCGTACCTGACCCAATATTGTGAATAATGAGTGGTGTCTTGTTCAGAGTAGATTGACGGTCTGAAACAATACCAATATGTACAAGCCCCCGACCTAAGTCCCAAGTGACAACATCTCCTGCTAAATATTGCTGATCCAAAACTTGATAGCCTTGACGTTTCATCCACGCTTGTATATTCGGCACACGGCGGTGATCAATATTTTTGTCTGGCCCTTTCAGTCCCCATTTTTGTGGATAGGATTTAAAATGAGCTCTCATATCTTCATGAATGGTTTTTTGCAGATCAATCCCCTGCAAACGTAATGCCCGAATCACCACATCAGTGCATACACCTTTTACAATCGGAACATCTCCCATTGGGTACGCTAACGGGGTATATGCAGGATCATAGTGCAAGGTTTTGCCAATTTGTCCACGCGCATCCGCTACCATTTGCTGAGCATCCAATGCCCAAGACGAAACTTGCACGGTAATTAAACTCAAAAATAAAAAAATCTGCTTCATCTGTTCTTATTCACTGCATTACTTTTTATAGGAAAGATTGTACTCAAAATAAAGGCACCGATCAGACCATGCTGATTGATGCCTGATCAAACTAGATCATGATAATTTAATCGCCAGCACGCGCTCTTCTTGCATATCACGAATAGCCGATTGAATCCCTTCACGACCCAAGCCAGAGTCTTTTACGCCGCCATAGGGCATGTTATCAACCCGAAATGATGGGATATCATTAATGATTACACCCCCCACTTCCAGATGATTCCATGCATACATCATCTTATTTAAGTTTTTAGTGTAGACGCCGGCCTGTAAACCAAAACGGCTACTATTTATTTTTGCGATACCTTTTTCAAAGTTCTTGTACTTCTCTAAAATCGCCACAGGACCAAAAATCTCGTCCTTATACACTTCTAATGACGCATCAACATTTTCCAATAAAATAGGATCAAGCAACGCACCTTTCAACTCACCACGAACCAGGGCTTTTGCGCCTTTTTTAATCGCCTTATCCACCCATTTATTGACCCGAATCGCTTCAGCATCCTTAATCATCGGCCCCACCATTGTGCTTTCGAGTTCTGGGTTTGTAGCCTTTATTTGCTTCATTTTAGCGATCATTTTTTTCTTCACATCGGAATAGATATCCGCGTGAACTAAAATGCGTTGCACACTAATACATACCTGCCCTGCATGATTATATGCACCTCCAACCAAACGATCGATAAATGCTTCGCTGATCTCTGTGTCTGGCTCAATCAATACCGCGGCATTACCACCTAACTCAAGTGTGACTTTTTTACGTCCTGCCCGCGCTTTCATATCCCAACCGACTACATCAGAACCCGTGAAGCTGAGTAATTTAAAGCGATCATCTGTCACCAACACGTCCGCATGTTCACGTGGACATGGCAGTACTGAAAACACGCCTTTTGGCAAATCTGTTTCAGCCAAAACTTCTGCAATTTTTAACGCTGAGATAGGTGTCAAACTCGCAGGCTTCAATACAAATGGACAACCTGCAGCAATTGCAGGAGCAATTTTATGCGCCGTTAAATTGATAGGAAAATTAAAAGGGCTGATCAATGATACTGGACCAATCGGCACATGCTTGACCATGCCCTGATAGCCGGAGGCAGCTGATGTCACCGCCAATGGAATCATGCGACCATCTTCAATTTGTGTGACAGCATCCGCTGCAATTTGGAAGGTATTAATTAAACGCTCAACTTCAGCCGCCGCCGCTTTACGCGGTTTACCGCCTTCTGCAATTAACAAGTCTGCTAATTCTGCACGCATTTCATTAAAGCGTTTCACACAATGCAACAGAATTTTTTGTTTTTGAAATGGCTCAAGCGCGGCCATTTCAGCAGCCGATTTTACTGCCGATTGAATGGCTTGCTCGATGGTTTGAGCATCTGCCAGCGCAACTCGGGCAAAGACTTTCTGACTATATTTATCTTGAACCTCAAGCCATTGTTCAGTTTTTACAGCTTTGCCTGCAAGGTATAAAGGATAATCAGTGACTTTGACTGTTGATTCAGACATTTTTATTTCCTTAGGATTCCGAATAATAACGCGATTTCTATAAATCCTATCATGCGCTGAGTTGGCTTTAAGTTCACTATATTTACGTAACAAGGCTGATAAAAAATGGGCAAAAATGCAGAACTTTTTAGGTTCATTACCTTATTTAAAAGTCATTGCGACTAAAAGCACAAGCAGCAAGATTATTAGAAATTGAATTTTTCAAAAAACCTAAAAAATTAAATATAAGCATTTTAAAACATCAACTTAATTTTATATAAAAAATTATAATTGCATGTTTTTTACACATATTTGTGAGAAATATCCTACAACAACTGAGGCAGATTCATCTAGGCATGCCTTATCTAAAATCCTATAGTGAAGCCATACCGAGACAGGATGTCTCAAACTTAAAACAAAAAGAAAAACCATACGACAAAATGCAATGGAACAATTCACCTTGCAAAGCATATAGAAGAGCCCTGACAGGATGTCGGGGCTTTTTTACTTTATAATTAAAATATTGATAAAAAAGCCCATCAGAAGATGGGCTTTCTAAAGTGAGACTTAACTATATGAACGCTGTGCTTTCAAGGTTTTTCGTTGTGCCTCAGCTTCAGCTGCAACTTCTTCATCAGTTTGTGCTTTGCGAATAAAGAACACTGCAATTGCTGCAATCACAACAGGAATCCCCACGGCCATAAAATTAATTTGATGTGGTAACTCTTGAGACAATAAATAACCAATCAAAATTGGACCTACAATTGCACCAGTACGGCCAACTGCAGATGCCCAGCCAATACCGGTTGAACGTACAGACAACGGATAGTATTGAGCTACATAGCTATACAGTAAAATTTGCGAACCAATTGCAGAAGCACCCGCAACAGCTACCAACAGATAAATCACAGGTTGTGGTGAGTTAAATCCAAGTAGTGACAGCGCTACAGCACCTGCTAAGCACAGTGTAATAATCACTGGTTTCAAATGGAATTTATCCGCCAAAATACCACCACCAACTGTGCCAATAACCGCACCAATGTTCATGGCCAATAAAAACGTCAGACTACTACCTAAAGAATATCCTGCGGCCATCATCAGTTTTGGCAACCAACTGCCTAGTGCATATAACGTTAATAAACACATAAAGAAGCAAAGCCAAAACAGTGCAGTACTTAAGCCACGCCCCTGTTTATATAGCGCTTTAACAGAAGTTCCACCTGGTACAACAACTTCAGTTAACTCAAGTTTTGCTGTTGAACTTAGATTTTGTTCAGGTGCAATTTTTTGAATCATTTGGCGTGCTTCAGCCGTACGTTCAACTTTCACCAAAAAAGTCAGAGATTCAGGTAAGAACTTCCATGCTAAAGGTAGCAATAACAATGGAATACCTGCAATAAAGAACATAATTTGCCAGCCATGATCTGCTGTAAACCATGAACCAAATAGTGCTGCCATAATGCCGCCCATAGCATAACCACTAAACATAGTGGTTACTAAGGTACTACGTAGACGTTTAGGCGCATATTCTGAAGTTAACGCCACTAAGTTTGGTAATACACCACCAATACCTAAACCAGCAATAAAACGTAGCACACCAAACTCTGTCGGATTCGTTGCAAAACCGCCAGCAAAAGTAAAAGTACTGAATAAAAACACACAGATCATGATGACTTTTTTACGACCAATTCGATCGGCCAAAGTACCAAACATCATCGCACCAAACATCATACCTGCCAGCGCAGTACTAGCTAACATACCCGCTTGTACAGCTGTTAATCCCCAGTCTTTCATTAGCAAAGGTAGAGCTACCCCATTGATGGCCAAATCATAACCATCAAATAAAATCAAAATTAAACACCACAACATGATGCTTAAATGCGACTTCGTGAATTTGGCATTATCAACCACATTATTCACATTCACTGTGCTTGTAGACATTGAAACTCACCTCCAATTGTGAGATTTATTTTTCAGCTACAATGCCGTTTTTGATGATGAATTGTCCAAAATTACAAAGGTATAGACTCATACCTTTAGGATATATGCGGTTTTTTTAGTCATAAAATGTCAGAGAAATGAGTATCAAAATGAAATATTTACACATAATAAAAATGGTGGACGGAGGGTCTAGTTTTTATAATTAATAATATTCAATGACTTAATTAACACCTAATGACAATCAGACAATAGATTATTTGATATTGATATTGTCAGATTAAAACGCGATTTTTTCATAATAAATACGTTGGACTACGACCTAAGTCTAAGATTTCTATAGTGAATAAATAAAGTTGAGCTTAGGTCTTATAAAAATCAAAATAAAACCCTAATAATTTAACTTTAATTAAGTGTTTAAATAAGCAAGAAGGCAGCTGAGTTCCTGATTCCTAGGTGAAATAACGCTTTGGTTTTATTCTTTTTGATTTTTATCATTTTTAAATCATAAAAAAATCCCCCTATCTCATAAGAGTTAGGGGGATTTCGAATAATGAGCTGGCGATGACTTACTCTCACATGGGTAACCCCACACTACCATCAGCGCTAAGAGGTTTCACTTCTGAGTTCGGGAAGGGATCAGGTGGTTCACTCTTGCTATTGTCGCCAGCACAA